>JBJHCB010000151.1:0-6567 GCA_050485805.1 Gemmatimonadota bacterium
GCATCGAGCCCCCCCCGGGAGCGGACCATCCGATGGAAGTCGTTCCCCGTTCCCATGGGGAGGATGGCCAGGGGGAACGATCCTCCAGCCCCTTCCTCCAGGAGGCCGTTGGCCACCTCGTGGATGGTCCCGTCCCCCCCCACCACCAGGACTGGACCCTCGTCCCCTCCCCGGACCATGTCCCGGGCCAGCTGCCGGGCATGTCCTGGGCCCTGGGTGACCTGGAGGGTCCAGGCCCCCCCACGTCGGGAGAGCGCCTCCTCCAGACGCGGACGGATGCGCCCCCCCCGGGTCCCGGCGGAGTTGGGATTCAGAATGACGTGAACCGGGCTCACCCCCCTCCTCCGCCGCTGGGATGGTGGAATCCGGAAGAGGCCGGGTTCCAGCCGCGGAAGATGGTGGACGAGGCCGGCCCCGGGCAACGCCCTCCAGGACCTTGGGAGGACTCCAGGGGGACTCAGGGGGGACTCATCCCCCCGGGGCGTCCCCTCCCTCGAGGACTCCCGCGATGCCGGACACCTCCTGGAGGTCCACGGCGAAGAGAAGGGTCCGGTGGCGACCCGGATCCCGGTCCTGGTAGAGATGGGGGAAGACCTGGGAGAGGGCCTCCACCCCCGAAGCCCGGGTCCGGGCCTCCTCCCCCTGCGCATCCGGGTCCAGGAGGTGAAAGGCCCCGTGGACCACCACGCTGGACCAGTTCCACATGTCCTGGATCTCGTCCACCTGGAACGCCACCCAGCGATGGTGCCCCAGGGTCTCCAGCTTCCCCCCTCCCACCTCGGTGCGGCCGAAGATCCACCCGTCGCGATAGGCGTACCCCAGGGGACGGATGTCCACCCGGTCCCGGAAGGAGAACGCCAGCCGCCCCACGCTCCGCCGTCGGAGGAGCGCCAGGCACTCCTCCCGGGAGAGGGGCCGGGTGCGGAACGCCCCGGCGGAGTCAGGCGGGCGATGGGGGTCGGAGCCGTCAGGCATGGGCGGCCTCCAGGGCGGACGCCCGGTCCGGCAGGACGCCCTCTTCCCGGTAGCGCTTGAGCTTCCGATAGAGGGTCCGACGGTTGATCCCCAGGCGCTCGGCGGCGTTCCCCTGGTGCCACCCTTCCGTGTCCAGCACCTCGAGGATGTACTCCCGTTCCAGGCGATCCAGGGTCCAGGCCCCCTCTCCGGCCCGCTCCATGAGGCTCCGATCCCCCTTCCCCGGGCTTCCGGGCACGGGCTCGAAGGGGAGGGAGCGGGCCCCAGGGTGGAGGATGAGGGCGCGCTCGATGGCGTTCTCCAGCTCCCGGACGTTGCCCGGCCAGTCGTAGGCCATCATCCGCGCCAGGGTCTCGGGAAGGATGGGGGGCGCCTCCAGGTCGTTCTCCTCGGCGAACCGCAGGCGGAAGGAATGGGCCAGCAGGGGGATGTCCTCCTTCCTGTCCCGGAGGGGGGGAACCTTGATGGGGAAGACGTTCATGCGGTAGTAGAGGTCCTCGCGGAAGCTTCCGTCCTTCACGCGGGGTTCCAGCTCCTCGTTGGTGGCCGCCACCAGGCGGAAGTCCACCGGAATGGACTCGGTGCCTCCCACCGGCGTCACCCGGCGCTCCTGGAGGACCCGGAGGAGCTTCACCTGGATGGCCGGGGCGAGGGTGGAGATCTCGTCCAGGAAGAGGGTGCCCCCCTGGGCCGCCTCCACCAGCCCCCGCCGGGCCTGGACGGCTCCGGTGAAGGCCCCCTTCACATGGCCGAAGAGCTCGGACTCCAGGAGCGTTTCCGACAGGGCCGAGCAGTTCACCGGGACGAAGGGACGGCGGGCGCGCCCCGAGGTGTCGTGGACCGCACGCGCCACCAGTTCCTTCCCCGTCCCCGTCTCCCCGATGACCAGGACGTTGGCCCGGGTGGGCGCCACCCGTTCGATGAGATCGAAGACCCGCCGCATGGGGGGGGTCCGGCCGATCATGCGGTCCCGAGTGGGCTCCATGGTCCGGGCCCGGAGGCGGGCCACCTCCCGTCGGAGCTCCGTCTCCTCCACCGCGCGCCGGAGGGTGAGGAGGAGTTCCTCGGTCCGGAAGGGCTTATGGATGTAGTCGTAGGCCCCCAGCTTCATGGCCTCCACCGCCGTGTCCACGCTCCCGAACGCGGTCATGACGATGAACTGGGCGTCGGTCTGGGTGACCGGGGCAGCGGAGAGGACGTTCAGGCCGTGCATGCCCGGGAGGTTGAGGTCCAGGAGCACGACGTCGAAGAGGGTGGACTCCAAGCGCTTGAGGGCGGCCTCCCCGGAACCCACGGTGGTGACCCGGAAGCCCTCCTCCCGGAGGGTCTGCTCCAGGAGCTCCCGCACCATGTCCTCGTCCTCCACCACCAGGATCCTGGGCTCAGGCGGGGAGTCCACCGGGTCCCCGGCTGCCTCGCCCACCGCCGTCCCTGCCCCCTCCGTTCGCCCGTCTCCTCTGGTCACGTCCTCTCCTCCTGGTCGTGCGGCTCGAGGGTCAGCACGAACTCCGACCGACCCAGGTCATCCCGTTGGACCTCCAGGGTGCCCCCCTGCCCCATGGCCGAGAGGCGGGAGACGGGGAGGCCCATTCCGTCTCCTCCCCAGCGGGAGAAGAACGGGATGAAGATGAGTTCTTCCTCTCCCTCCGCCACCCCGGGGCCCGAGTCCCGCACCCTCACCTCTCCCCCGCCCCGGGCTCCCCGGACGATCCGGACCTCCACCCAGCGCCCGGTGTTCCCCGGGGGCGAGGAGCGGGAGGCCCGATGGGCATTGCCCAGGAGGGCCAGGAACGCTTCCCGGAACCGATGGGGGTCCCCCCGGACCACGATCTCCTCCGGGGCGGGACGGAAGCGCAGGGCGACGGCCCCCCGGTCCAGCTCCTTCCGGACCGTGGTGAGGACCCGCTCGGCCTCCCCATTGAGCTCCAGCGGGATGGGTGCCGCCGCCGGGGGGCGGGCCAGCTCCAGGAGTCGACGGGCCAGCCACGCCAGTCGACCGCTCTGGGTGCGGATGACGTCCACCTCGGGCACCGGGGCCGGGCACCCCTCCTCGACGGCCTGCCGCTCCAGGCGATCCACGGCCATGCTGATGGCGGTGAGGGCGGTGCCGATCTCCTCGGCCACCCGGCCCGCCACGGTCCCCATGGGATCCGCCGGACCCGTCTCGGGAGGACGGCGGATCATCCCCCGCCCTCCCCCGCCACCACCCGGAGGACGTCGAACGCCGTGACGATCCCGGCCAGCCGGTCCCCGTCCAGGACCAGGGCCCGGTGGATCCGCCCCTTCACCAGGAACTCCGCCAGCTCCCAGACCGCCATGTCGGGGTCCACCCCGAAGGCCACCGGGGTCATGATCTGGTCCACGGGCACGTCGCCCAGGGCCAGGGTCTCCAGGGCCCGGGAGGGGAGGAGCATCACCGACGACTCGGGGGAGAGGAAGTAGGCCTCCTCCGGATCGTCATCCCCCAGCGCAAGGGTCTCCCAGAAGGCCTCGGGCTGGGGAATCTCGGGTTCCCGCGCCGCATGCCGCACCACGTCGGTCCGGGACACCACCCCCAGGACCCGGTGGCGGGAGTCCAGGACCGGGACCCCGGAGATCCCATGTTCGTCCAGGAGCTGCACGAGCTCCTGTACGGAGGCACCGGACGGGATCGAGATGACCTCGGACTGCATGATGTCGCGAACCGTGGGCATGGCTTCCGTGCTCCTGTGACTGGGCGACCCCGGGGGATGGACTCGGGAACCGGAAGATCAAGGACCGTGCCGGAAGTGTGGCCTCCGGGGGACCGGCGGCTCCCAGCCGGCTGCGCTCTCCCGGGAGGCGCCATTTCGTGGGAACGGTCCACCTCGGCTCCCGGGGGGTCCGAGGGGCGCCCGGGGGCGTGGGAGCCGCCCGGGGCCGCGGGGATGGGGACACAATGTCCCACCTCCCGGACGGAACGCCCTGCCCTCCTTCCCACCGCCCGGATGGGGGCCTACCTTCTCCGAGGTCGTCGCCCTCCCCCCAGCCCCCCACCGGACCCAGGCAGGACCCCGACGCCCCATGGCCCTCCCCTCCCCCACCGACGCGCAGGTCCTGCCCGCCATCCTCGGCGTCCTGGCCGGACCGGTCGTGCTGTGCGATCCGGAGGGCCACCTGATCCGGGTGAACCCGGCGCTGGAACGGCTCCTGGGGTGGGAGGAGAGCGCACTCCTGGGCCGCCCCTGCTGGGAGGCGTTCTTCCCCCCGGAGCGGGCCGCGGACATGCGGGATCTCTTCGTCCGGCTCCGGGAGGGCGCCATCACCGAACCCGTGGAGCTGGAGCACACCACGGCCTCGGGGGAGACGGTGACCCTCCTCTGGTCCCACACGGTCCTCCCGGACTGCGACGAGCGGGGCAACCTGGTGCTGGCCACGGCCACGGACGTCACCACCCTGCGCGCCCTGGAGCGGGAAGCGGTGGAGCGGGAGGTGACCATCCGGGCCGACCGGGCGCGGGAGGAGGCGCTCCGGAGCTCGGAGGCCCGCTTCGCGGGAATCGTGGAACTGGCCTCCGACGCCATCGTCGCCGTGGACGAGGCCCAGCGGATCGTGATCTACAACCGGGGGGCCGAGAAGATCTTCGGGCACCCCGCCGGGGAGATCCTGGGACAGCCCCTGGAGCTCCTTCTCCCTCCCGGTGCCCGGGCGGTGCACCGGGAGCACCTGGTGACCTTCGGAACCTCGCCGGTGACGGCCCGCCGGATGGGGGAGCGACAGCCCATCGCCGGCCTCCGCCGGAATGGGGAGGAATTCCCGGCGGAGGCCTCCATCCTGAAGCTGGAGGTGGACGGCCGGCGTCTCTTCACGGTGGTGCTGCGGGACGTCTCGGAGCGGGTCCGTCGAGAGGCCGGCCAGCGGTTCCTCTCGGAGGTGTCGGCGCAGCTCGCTTCCTCCCTGGAGCTGGAGGAGACCCTCCGCTGCGTGGCGGAGCGGACGGTGGAGGCGTTCGCCGATGTCTGCCTCATCGACCTGGTGGACGAGGACGGCGGGATCCGGCGCCAGGAGGCACGCCATCGGGATCCGGGGAAGCGGGAGCTGGCGGAGGCGCTCCGGGGGTTCCCTCCGGACCGGGACCACCCCCATCTGAGCTCCCGGGCCCTCGTTTCCGGGGAGGCGGAGCTCGTCCGGGAGGTGACCTCCGGACACCTGGAGGCGGGCACCCGGGATCCCGAGCACCTGAGGCGCCTCCAGGCCCTGGATCCCACGAGCTGGGTGGCCGCGCCCCTGCTGGCCCGGGGTCGGACGGTGGGCTCCATCCTCTGCCTCCGGAGCGGCTCCCGCACCCCCTTCGACGCCGAGGACCTGGAGCGGGTCGCGGAGCTGGGTCGGCGGGCCGGCGTGGCCGTGGACAACGCGCGGCTCTATCGCGAGGCCCGGGATGCCGTGCAGGCCCGGGACGATGTGCTGGCCGTGGTCTCCCACGACCTGGGGAATCCCCTGCAGGCCATCTTCATCGGCCTCGAGGCCCTGGAGCGGACGCGGGGAGCCCGATCGGAGGGGCGGGCCAGCTCGGAGGAGTACTATCTCACCGCCATCCGACGCTCCGCCGAGGTCATGGAGCGCCTCATCCGGGAACTCCTGGAGATCCGACGGATGGAGGCGGGACACCTCACCCTGAATCCCTCTCCCCAACCCCTGGGCCCCCTGATCCTGGAGGCCCTGGAGGTGATGGACCCGCTGGCCCGGGTGAAGTCGGTCCGGATCCGGAACCTCCTGGCCGACTCGGACCTTCCCCTGGTGGCGGTGGACCCGGACCGGATCCAGCAGGTCCTCTCCAACCTGGTGGGGAACGCCGTCAAGCACACACCGGAGGGGGGACGGGTGACCCTGGAGGGGGAGGCGGGGACGACCGAGGTACGGGTGACGATCCGGGACACGGGGGAGGGGATCCCCGAGGACGACCTGTCCCTGGTCTTCGAGCGGTTCTGGCGGGGGGGAGCGGGAGGCCGGGGGATCGGGCTCGGCCTCGCCATCGCCCGGGGCATCGTGAAGGCCCACGGTGGACGGATCTGGGCCGAGTCCACCGTGGGAGAGGGAAGCGCCTTCTCCTTCACCCTTCCCGTCGCGGAGGGAGCGGGGGCGGGGGCCGGACCTTCGATCCCCCGGCGGGATGACCCCTACCGGGAGCACGGGGGGACGGCTGAGGCGAAGGGCGGGCGGGAGGGGCGGGGATGACCCCCGCCCCTCCCGGGGGGCTCACTCGTCGTCGGACTCGCCTTCGGGCCGGCGGGCCACCAGGATGGGCGCCTTCGCACCCCGGATCACCTTGTCCGCCACGCTCCCCAGGACCAGGCGGGCGGCCCCGCCCCGTCCCCGGGTGGCGATGGAGACCAGGTCGGCTCCCGCGTTCTCCAGGTGGGTCAGGATTCCCTTCCCGGCATCGGAGGCCACCACCACGTGGCCGGTGGCGGTGATCCCCTCGGCTCCCAGCTGGCCCTCCAGGCCACCCAGGTACTCCCGCGCCCGCTCCTTGCGGGCCTCCAGGAGGGTCCCCTCGGAGACGGCGTGGGGAAGGTAGGTGGTGGCCAGGGGGAAGGGCTCGTGGATCACCATGACCAGGTCCACCTGGGT
>JBJHCB010000152.1:0-6561 GCA_050485805.1 Gemmatimonadota bacterium
GGGATCCACCAGGTGCCACCCGTGGGCCTCCAGGGCCTCCCGGTCCCGGGCATCCCCTTCATGGATGGCCAGGGCCAGGAGAAGGGGCTCGGAGGTCCTTCGAGGAAGGTCCATGAGCTCCCGGAGAGCATGGGCCTTCTGCCCGTGGAAGACCCCCTGGTGGACCACGGACCCGTACCCCCGCCAGTTGGCCACCGTGGAGAAGGGGTGTCGGGCCGGGGCGCCCTCCCGGGGCCACTCCGGAAGGACCACCGGAGGGAGGGTGGGGATCCAGCGGCGGCCGCAGTCGGGGATGGGACAGCCGGGCCGCCCCAGGGAGAGACCCACGGAGGCGAAGCGATGGTGTCCCTCGAAGCCCATGTCGATCCCCTCCACCTCCGACCACAGTTGGGTGAAGGCGGGATCGAGATCCACGTAGACCCGATGTGGGATGGGCTCCAGGAGCTCCGGCTCCCGGAGAAGGCCCGAGAGGTTCAGGAGGAGGTCGGCCCCCCGGGTCCAGTTCCGGAGCTCACCGTGGGAGAGTCCCAGGGTCTCGCGGGATCCCGGCCGGACAAGGGCCGCCCTTCCCTCCAACCCGAATCGGTCCACCAGTTCCTGGAAGTATCGGACCACCTCGGGGCGGGACGCCCACCCACCTTCCACCGGTTCCACGAACAGGACGTCGTGGCCCAGGCGACGGAGTCCCAGGACATACTGGAGTACGGCCCAGGTGGCGCCTCCCTGCCCGGGTACCCCCGCCATCATTCCGGAGAGCACGATGCGGACGCGGGACCGGATCATGGTCGCACCCCCGTCTCTGCCAGGAGGGGCTCCAGCGCCACTTCCGGGCGGAAATGATCGCGGGCGATCTCCCGGGCGGCCCGGGCATGCCTGCCCGGCTCCCGGAGGATCCTCCTCGCCCCCTCCGCCGCCTCGTCGAGGGTCCGGAAGGTGATCAGTCCGTCCCCCAGGGGAAGGAGTCCCTGGAGGCCGGTGTCCTGGACCAGGGCCGGCTTTCCCGAGGCCAGGTAGCGCACGGTCCGGTCGCTGAACCACCCGCAGGCCGTTTCCACGTAGACCCCCTGGGCCACGGAGAACTCTGCCCCCGAGCCCTGGATGTAGCTCCGGAACGCCCCGGGGTCCGGGCACATCTGTCCGGGATCGGTGATCCGCCATCCGTGCCGGAGGAGCGCCTCCAGATCCCCGCCGTCGTCGGGGTGGATGGCCAGGGCGATCTCGAAGATTCCCGGGGCCCGGCCGGGGACCTCCATGAACCGACGGAACTGATGGACCTTGAGGCCCAGGGTCCGTCCCTCCAGCTCCAGCGCGCCGAACGACCCCCTCCAGCTCGCCACCGTGGTGAACCGCTCCGGGTCGGGGGCGGGGACGAGCGGCCAGTCCTCCAGCAGGACGGGCTGTCGGATGGGAACCCACCGGATCCCCACCGTGGGGATGGGGCACCCCGGAGTGCCGATGCGGTCCCCGATGGTGAAGTGGTGGTGGTGCCCCTCCAGCCGGGCCCCGGTGATCCCCTGGTCCTCCCAGATCTGGGTGAAGCCCGGGTCGATGTCCACGTAGGCCCGGATCGGGATCCGGTCCCTGACCTCCGCCAGGGTCAGGTGTCCCCCGATGTTCACCAGGAGGTCGGCGGCGGCAGCCGCCTCCACCACCTCCCGGAGCGAGAGGCCGTGGGCCTCTCGCCCCCCGTCCACCAGGAGCGCTGCCCGCCCCCCCAGGCCGAAATCCCGGACCACCTGGTCGAAATAGCCCCGGTTCCAGGATTCCTCGAGCCGCGCCGGACGCCCCTGTCGATCCCGGAGCACCTCTTCCCGGATCTCCTCCAGGAAGAGGACCCGGAATCCCAGGTGCTCCAGCGCCTGGATCCAGCTCAGGCGCACCCAGGCCTCGCCGCCGTTCCCGGGCTTGTTGGCCAGGGCGCCGGCCACCACCACCGTCCGGGAGGACTGCGTCGCCGGCTTCATGCCACCCCCAGGCGGACGAGGATGTCGCCCAGCACCCGGTCCGAATCGAAGTGGGCCTCCGCCAGTTCCCGGGCGCGCCGGGCGTGGCGGGGGTAATCCCTCCGGATCTCCTCCACCCCCGCCTGCGCCTCGTCCAGATCCCGGAAGAGGAGGAGTCCCTCTCCCACCGGATACCGGTCTCCGATGCCCGTATCCTGGGCCACCACCGGGCGCCCACTGGCCAGGTAGCAGAGGCTCCGATCGCTGATCCAGCCACTCGCCGTCTCCACGTACAGGTCCTTCGCCACCATGAACTCGGCCGCGGACCCGTGGATGAAGTCCCGGTAGCTCCACGGATCGCCGGCCACCGCCTGGGGGTCCGCCAGGGTCCACCCGTGATCCACCAATCGGTCCCGATCCGGGCGGTCCTTGGGGTCGATCTCAAGGGCGATGCGGAAGGAGGCGCCGGTTCGCTCCGGGAGGGGGAGGAAGCGACGGAACTGGTGCACCCTGAGGCCGTAGCTCCGACCCCGGTGCTCGATGGGGGCGAAGGGCCCACGCCAGCTCACGATGCTGGTGAAGGCCCCACCCCGGTCCGGGGCAGGCGCCGGACCATCCGCGTTCCACAGATCCCGCACCACGGGCTGGGGGGTGGTGATCCACTCCAGGCCGCAGTGAGGAATGGCGCAGTGGGGAAGCCCCAGGTTCTCGCCGATGGTGAGATGGGAATCGTGACCCTGGAAGACATCCGCCAGGTCCAGGTCGTGCCACATCTGCCCGAAGCCCGGGTCGATGTCCAGGAACACCCGACGGGGCGCGGCCGCCAGGATCTCCTCGTCCTCCAGGAAGCCCATGACGTTCAGGAGGAAGGCGGACCCCCGGACCCGTTCCACGACCTCCCGGCGGGAACGCCCGAACACCGCGCCGCCTCCATGGGCCAGCAGGGCCCAGTCCGTGCCCAGGCCGAACCCCTCCATGACCCGTTCCAGGTAGCGAAGGTTCTCCGACCCCTCCACCCCGGTGGGGCGCCCCTTGCGGTCGTGGCACATGCCCGGCTCCAGGGCGTCCAGGAAGAGGACGTCCCATCCCAGTCGCCGGAAGCCCAGGAGGTATTGCAGGAAGACCCAGGCATGCCCGCCCCGGCCCCAACGCTGGGCCAGAGATCCGGCCACCACCACGGTTCCCCGGGACATGATCGCACGCTCCCTGTGCTCAGGTGGTCGGGGGGCCGGGAGACGCCCGGCCGATCCGGTACTCCAGGGCGAAGGGATCCGGTGTGGAGCGGTGGAAGGACACAGTGTGGGATCGTCCCTCCTGCATCCACGCCACCCGGAACCGATCCCTCCCCGGATCGGAAAGGGAGGGGTCCCGCACCGACCGGGGCGCCTCCTTCCCGAAGGCGAAGAGGGTGGCGAAGGTGTGCGCCGGCCGCCCCTCCACGCGGTACCCCGAGGTCCAACTGGGCACCAACTCCCGGTCCTGCCGGGAGATCCACCCCAGGAGTTCCGGCTCCTCCTGCCCCCGCACCGGGGGGATGAGCTCCCCTTCCCCCAGGGTCACCATGTGGAGGGGCTCCCCACCGCCGGGAAGCTCCAGAAGCGCCCCGCGGGCCCCCGATTCCCGTAGCTCCAGTTCGGGAGCGAAATGGAAGCGCTGCAGGAATTGGTGGGGATCCGACTCCTCGTCCAGGAGCCAGTCGAACACCAGGAGCCACTCCCCCGGGTGGAAAAGGAGGATGCGCCGATGACAGATGGAGTCCCAGTGGCGGACGGCGGACTCGGTGAAGTAGACGCCGCCCTGTTCCCCCCAGCGCATGAGGGCCGACCCATAGGGCTCCACCTGCCTTCGGGGGAGATTCCGGCCGTCGATCTGCACCGTGTTGTGCGCCCGGGTGGATTCCACGTAGATCCGCCGGGGATCGGCGTACCAGAAGCCGTCCTTCCAGAGGTCGGAGCCCGGCTCCGTCTTCCCGGCATAGCCGTATCCCCCGGCGTCCACCAGGAGCTCCTGACCGCGGTCGTACCAGATGAACGTGAGATCGTCGGCATGCTTGTGGGTCCGGGAGTGGAAGGCACACGCCTGGGCCAGGTAGGAGCTCCCGGGCGCCTCGTCGGGCCCCTCATGCCACCCGTTCCGGATCACCACGTACCCCGAGGCGGGAAAGGCCTTTACGGTCTCCGGGGGCGGCGCCCCCTCCCTTCCCTCGCTGAGCACGAACCGGAGGGTGTCGGTCTGGGGGTGGGGCCACTCCAGTCCCCCCATCTTCCGGTGATCCGAGTCCCCGAACATGGCCAGGCGGCCGTTGGGCAGGACGAACCAGGCCATGGCGTCCTGCATCCGGCGGAGGCCGGCAGCGTGATCCTCCTCGGAAAGGAGTCCGGCCCCCCGGAGGCCCTCGATGGTGTCCAGGACGAGCCAGTGGTACTTCGGGGAGTGCTCGCGGTGCACCCCCTCCGGCGTGAAGTGTCCCCGGATCATGCGGTCCAGGCGGGCCCGGGCCTGGTCCCCCGCCGCAGGCAGCCCGGGAAGCTCGGGAAACCGGGCGGCCATGGCCGCCTGTCCCGCAGCGAAGTAGAGGCCATGGTTGGAGTGGGCCGGGAATAGGGAGTCGTCCGCCAGGGCATCCCGGTGGAGGAGAAGGCACCGGACCAGCTCCGCCAGGACCGCATCCCCTCCGAAGGGGCTCCGGAGGGCGGCATCGGTGAGGTAGGCCAGTCGCAGGGCCCGGAGGCCGATGGCCATGTCGTACCAGGCGAAGGGCTCGTTCCCGTCGATCTCCGGGTGCTGCCGCGCCCAATCCAGCGCCACCTCCAGGGCGAACCGGAGGTACCGGGCCTCCCGGGTCCGATCGAAGGCGCTCAGGACGAGGCCCAGGGGGAACCATGCGTGGAGGTGGAAGTGCCGGGAGCGATCGTCCGCCAGCGCCTCCCGCCAGGCAACGGTCGGGCGGAGGGAGACCACCCGATCCGGTCCCACCTTCCACCCCTCGGCCAGGATCCGGTCCACCCGTTCCGCCCCGTCGTCGGACCACCGATCCGAGTCCAGGACGATCTCGTAGGGTCGCAGGGGCCTCCCGGCCACCACCTTCCGGAGCGCGCCGAGATCGACGCCCGGGAGGCCTCCGTCCCGTCGCTTCGTCCCCCTGCTTATGACCTGGGTCATCGCCTGCTCCTCCGTCTCGGGTCCGTGGGTCCGGTTCGTCATGGGGCCCCCAGGATGGGGATCCTTCCCGGAGCTTCCTTCTCCTGCTCCCGTTTCCTGCCGGCCACCGGCCGCCGACCCTGGCCCCCGGACCCCCGATTCCGCGGCGCGGAGCCCGGGGTCCGATCCGGAAGAACGTCCAGTTCGCCGTAGAGGGCGGCGTAGCGCTCCCCGTTCTCGTCCCAGGTGCGGTGGGCCCGCACCCAGGCCCGGGCGGCCCCTCCCAGCTCCTTCCGGCGCTGGGGGGAACGCACCAGCGGCTCCAGGACGTCGGCCAGGTCCCGGGAATCCTCGGGGCGGAAGACCAGGCCCGTCTCCCCGGGGATCACCATCTCGCGAAGGGCCCGGACCCCCGACACCACCACCGCCCGCTCCATGGCCATGGCCTCGTAGGGTTTGAGGGGGGTGACCAGGTGGCAGACCCGATCCCCGGTCCGGGGAACCACGAAGGCGTCGATGAGGCCGTAGTAGGACGCCACCTCCTCGTGGGGCACCCGCCCCGTGAAGAGGACACGCCCCTCCACGCCCAGCTCCCGGGCCCGGGCCTCCAGGGCGGATCGCTCCTCGCCGTCTCCCACCAGGAGACCCCGGACAGGGAGGCCCCTGGAGGCCAGTTCGGCCACCGCCTCAATGAGGTACTGGATCCCCTCGTAGGCCACGAAGCTCGAGACGTAGCCCACTACCACCTCCCCATCCCCCAGTCCGAGGCGCCGGGCCAGCTCCGGGTCCCGCTGGACGGGGCGGAACGCCTGGGAGTCCACGGCATTGGGCACCACGGTCACCTTGGCAGGAGGCACCCCCCGACCGGCCATCTCCTCCCGCATCACCTCCGCCAGGGTCACCACCCGATCGGCCCGCCGCATGCACTCGATCTCCCGATCCCGTCGCCACCGGTAGGCCACCGTCCCCTCCGCACCGTCCCCTTCCTGCTTCGACGACCAGGTCTCCTCCCAGAACCCCCGGACCTCGTAGACCACGGGGATGCCGCAGGCTCGCCCCACCTCCAGGGCCAGGAGGGCGTTGCGGTAGTCGGACGCCGCGTGGAGCGCAGCGGGCCGGACCCGCCGCACCAACTCCAGGAGGGCCTCCACGTTCCGATCCATGCGCTCGTCCAGGCGCGGAGGGAGGGACGGCGGGCCCGGGATCCGGTGGTGGGGGATGCCGTCCACCTCTTCCCAGTGGGGGGCCTCTTCCACTTCCTCGGCCCAGGGGAACCCGAGCTGGGTCACCACCTGCGGATCCAACCCCGCCGCCTTCTGGCAGCGGGTCACGTACCGGGTCCGCACGGAGTACCCGGTCTGGACATGGGGGAGCGACCTCCCCACCACGTGCAGGACCCGACCGGGCACGGCCCGATAGTGGGGGACCCGTGGCAGAGAGGGGCGCCACGCCCCGGACAGCACCTGGACCTCCCCCA
>JBJHCB010000153.1:0-6536 GCA_050485805.1 Gemmatimonadota bacterium
GGTGGTACAGACCGGCGTCGGTGTGGGTGACGTTGGGCGGCACGGCGCTGGCGGGAGTCCCGGGGGAGGGGGAGCGGGGGGGGGTAACGAGGGAGGGCGGTCTACCCCGGGACCCCGGGAAGGATCATCCCACCCGGATCCCCCCATGAGGGAACGGGACTGGCCGAAACACCATGGACGTTGCAATCTTTCCCCGCCATCTGCGTGCGCGGCCTGCGCGCGCCCGACCTCGCGTTTCCAGCGGGTTCCAGGCTCCATCCGCCGTGGCGTTTCCCTCCGGAGGCTACATGTCCCTTCGTTCCCGCACCTTCCCCTGTCCGGCCGTCCGGATTCCCCGCCTTTCCGCCGGGCTCCTGGCTGCGGCCCTCTTCCTGGCCGGAGCGCTGCCGGCCTCAGCCCTCGATGCGGGATCGTCCGCGGGTCCCGTCCCCACGGGGGGGGCCGGGCTTGAGGGGATCTCCGCCGTGGGTGTGCCAGTGCCCGATTCCCTTCCGCCCATCCTCCTGGAGCCCTTCCCCCTCTACGAGCGGGGCGTGCTCGGCCCCTACACCCGCCCCATCAGCACCCGGGATCCCGAGGCCCAGGCCTTCTTCGACCAGGGACTCCAGCTCTTCTATTCCTTCGCCCCGGTGGAGGCGGCCCGCTCCTTCCACGAGGCACTGAAGCGGGACCCGGCCTGCGCCATCTGCTACTGGGGGGAGGCGCTGGCGTGGGGACCCTTCCTGAACGGGGCCCTCCGGGGGGAGAACGCCCCGCGCGCCTACGAGGCCACCCAGGAAGCCATGCGGCTCCGGGATCGGGCCACGCCGGTGGAGCAGGCCCTCATCGAGGCCATGGCGGTGCGCTACACCCCCACACATGACCCGGGCACCCGGGCCTCCCTGGACAGCGTCTATGCCGACGCCATGGCGGACGTCCACCGTCGCTTCCCCAACGATCACGAGGTGGGGACCCTCTACGCCGAGTCCCTCATGGTCCTGGAGCCCCGGCGCGGGAACTGGGACATCGAGAGCCCGTCGGTGGCGCTCATCCACCGGCTCCTCTCCGGGGTCCTGGACCGGGACGTGACCCACCCGGGGGCCTGCCACCTCTACATCCACGCCACGGAATCCACCATCCGCCCGGACCTGGCCGAGTCCTGCGCCGACGTCCTGACCCACACCGTTCCCGGCGCCAGCCACATGAACCACATGCCCTCCCACACCTACAACCGGGTGGGGCGGTGGGGGGACGCCACCCGGTCGAACCTCGAGGCGTGGCACTCGGACCAGCGGGCAGAGTTCGGAGAGGGGTTTGCCATCTACCCCACCCACAACCTCCACATGCTCCTCTTCTCCGCGGCGTACGACGGGCAGGGGGCCATCGCCATCCAGGCGGCGAAGGACTATGCCAAGCTGGTGGAGGACGGGGAGTTCTACCGGACCCTCACCAAGCTCCGCTTCAACCGGCTGGATGAGATCCTCCTCCTGAGGAATCCCCCGGAGAGCGCCGTCTTCCGGGGGCTCTGGGACTTCGCCCGGGGGTACGCCCACCTCCACGAAGGGGTGGCGGACAGCGCCGCCCACTACCTGTCCCGGGTGGACGATGCGGCAGGCTCCAACCCGGACGCCCAGTTCCGGGGCCACTCGGCAGAGGATCTGCTGGGGATCGTGGGAGGGATCCTCCGGAGTGAGATCCACCGGGCCGAAGGGGATCTCGGCTCCGCCGCCACGGCCCTGGAGGAGGCGGTGCGCCTGGAGGACGGCCTCCGCTACGACGAGCCCGAGCCCCTTCCCTTCTCTGCCCGCCACTGGCTGGGCGCCCTCCACCTGGAAGCCGGGGACCCGGGGGCCGCCGAGGCGGTCTACAGGGCGGACCTGGAGAAGCACCCCCGGAACGGCTGGAGCCTCTTCGGGCTGGCCCAGGCGCTGGAGGCCCAGGGCCGCCGGGACGAGGCCGGGGAGGTGAGAACCCGCTTCCAGGAATCCTGGGTGCGCTCCGACACCTGGATCCGGGGCTCCCGCTTCTGAATCCGGGGTCCCCGGCCTCCTAGGACCGGAGCAGGAAGCCCTTCGCCGCGCGGAACTCGGCGTCCGAGAGATGCCCATCGGCGTGGAGGCGGCTGATCCGCTCCAGGAGGAGCACCCGCTCCTCCACCTCGTCCACCCCCCCCTCCTCCGGGGGGGTGGGCGGGGTCACTTCTCCCCGGGCGGCCGCACGCTCCAGTTCCTTCTCCTGGGTCAGGCCGTCGAAGGCCTCCACGAAGCCGGTGGCCAGGATCCCCACGGGAAGGGCGAACATGGCGATCCCCATGACGGCCAGGATCGCCCCCAGGAACTTCCCCATGGCGGTGATGGGGAAGAGGTCGCCGTACCCCACCGTGGTGAGGGCCGCCGTCCCCCACCACATGGCCGCGGGAATGCTGGAGAAGCCATCCGGCTGCGCCTCGTTCTCAACCAGGTAGAGGAGGGACGAGGCGATGATGAGGTAGAAGCCGAAGAAGACCGCCGAGACGGCCAGCTCGCTCCGCTTGTCGTAGAAGACCCGGGCGAAGATCTCCATGGAGCGGGCGTAGCGCCCCAGCTTGAAGATGCGGGCCAGGCGGAGGAGGCGGAGGAGACGGAGGACCCGCAGATCCACCGTGATGAACATGGGAAGGTAGAAGGGGAGGATGGCCAGGAGGTCGATGACCATCATGAAGCTCCCGGCGTAGCGGACCCGCCCCATCACGGCCCGCCGGTAGCGCTCGGTGGTGGTGATGCTCCAGAGGCGGAGCACGTACTCCACGGTGAAGACCGCCACCGAGACCACCTCGGCCCAGAAGAAGAAGGCGGCCCATCGGACGGCGATGGCCTCCACCGACTCGGCGATGACCATCACGACGCTGAGGAGGATGAGCCCCGTGATGACCACGAGGAACGCCTTCCCCCAGAACCCGGCCTCGGGCTCGGCGTTCACCAGGTCGTGGACCTTCCGCTTCAGGCTCCGGGTGTCGGCGCGGGCACCCGGGGGGGCGATGGGGGAGACGGCTTCCACAGGTCAACCTCCGGCGGGAACGGCCCTGTGGACCTCATTCCGGCCCCTGCCGACCACCGCTCGGGCGACGGTGGGGGCCCGGGAGCGGGTCCACGGGAAGGGAGGAGCGACGGGAAACCCCCGGCGCGGGAACGGCGAAGGTAGGAGTCGGCCCCGGCGGGGAGCAAGCCTCCGCCGGCCCCCTACCGGCGCGCCGCGTCCCCCCTTTCCCGTGTGCCCCGGCTCCATCGGGTCCGGGTGTGGGAGGACCGGTCGGTTCCGGTGGTGTCAGAGGACCGGGTGCTCCCGGTGGTGCGGGGTCGCCTCCTGCACGGCCAGGGCCACCCGCAGGAGCTCGGCCTCGCCGAAGAGCCGTCCCAGGAACTGGATCCCCGTGGGCGTCCCGTCGGGCGCGAACCCGTTGGGGATGGTCACGCCGGGGTGGCCCGTGAGGTTCGCGGCGCTGGTGGTGGGGGCGCCGCCGTGGGGAGCCACCACGGCGTGGAGGTCCCCCAGGGCCTCCTCCATGGCCTGCATCAGGAGGGTCCGCCGCCGGTGCATCTGGAGGTACTCCACCCCGGGGTAGAGGCGGGCCGTCCGCAGGAGCATCCCCTCCGGGTCGTCCCGGTCCTGGATGAGGAGGTCGAGGCGCCCGTCCCGGAAGAGGTCGTGGAAGGCGGCCGCCTCGTCCACCAGGAGGGTCCCCAGGGCGTCCATCCCCGCGTCCCCGGGTAGCTCGAAGGGCCGGAGTTCCACCCCCAGGGCCCCCAGGACCTCCAGGGTCGCCCGGTCGTTGGCCGCGGCTGCCGCCCCGGTCTCACCCCGCCGCTCCGCCTGGAACGCGGCCTCCAGGACCCCCACCCGGAGCCCCTCCAGCGGGAGTTCGGCGTCCCAGTTGAAGGGGTGGTCCTGGACGGCCAGGTCCAGGAGATCCGGCCCCTGGATGGCGTCCAGGACCAGGGCACAGTCCTCCACGGAGCGGCACATGGGGCCCACCTTGTCCAGGCTCCAGCTCATGGGCATGACCCCGTGCCGGCTCACCCGGCCGAAGGTGGGCCGAAGCCCCGTGATCCCGCAGGTCCGGGAGGGCCCCACGATGGAGCCCAGGGTCTCCGTCCCCAGGGAGAAGCCCACGAGTCCCGCCGCAGTGGCCGCGCCCGGCCCCGCCGAGGATCCCCCGGAGCCCTGGTCGGGCGCCCAGGGATTCCGGGTCCGCCGTCCCCCGAACCAGCGATCCCCCCGGGCCATCTCCCCGGTGGAGAGCTTGGCCACCAGCACGGCCCCGGCGTCGGCCAGGCGACGGACCACGGTGGCGTCCTCCTCCACGACCTGGTCCCGATAGGCCTCCGAGCCCCAGGTCGTGGGATAGCCCCCCTTGGCGATGACGTCCTTTGCGCCCCAGGGGATCCCGTGGAGGGGACCCCGGTAGCGCCCGGCCGCGAGCTCGGCGTCGGCCCGGGCCGCCTCCTCCAGGGCCAGTTCCCCGGTCAGGGTCACCACGCACTCCAACCGGTCCCCGAAGCGTCGGAGGCGCGCCAGATACATCCGCGTGAGCTCCACCGAGGAGACCTGCCCCGAGGCCACCAGGGCCGCCAGGTGGGTCACCGGCCAGAAGGCCACCTCCTCCAGGTTCCCGGGGCGGCGCACCCCGGGGGTCGGGGACGCCCGGACGGGTCGCCGGTCCCCGGGGATCCGCTGGCCCGGCACCAGCGGGTTGAAGTGGAGGCAGGGGAAGACGCCGTGGGGGATGGGGATCTCCCGGAGCTCCCGGAAGACCTCGAGGTTCCCCTCCAGGGTGTCCACCATGGCCTCCCGCTCCTCGGACGTGAAGGAGAGGCCCACCAGGCGGGCCGCCTCCTCGATGAGCTCCGGGGTGACGGGCTCCCGTCCCCCGTCCGTGCGGGCCCAGAGGACCCCGGGGAGGAGGGTTCCTCCCAGGCCCAGCACACCGCACCGGGCGAGGAAGGCTCGACGGCGGAGGGCTGGGGGATGGGAATCCGGGAAAGAGGGGCGGGTCGCCGGATGGTCGGGGTGGGGCAGGTCGCGCACAGGGGGCTCCGGGTGGCAGGACGAAAGCGGCAACCTGCAGGGAGCGCTCCCGGCCAACAAGGCCGGATCCCAATGGGGGGCGAAGGCGGGGTCTTCCCCCGCCCCGCCCACCCACCGTGCGGGACGGGGATCAGAGGTGGTCCAAGGCCGACTTCCGGAGGGTGGCCCAGATGAAGTCGTGGACATCCAGGAAGTCGGTGGGCTCGTGCCCCATCTCCTCGAGCCGGGACCGGACCTGCCGGGACATCCGGCGGAAGCTCCGGTAGGCCGGGACCCTGGGCTTCCGCGCGTAGCTACCGGTGGGGGCGATGGAGCCCGCCTGCCGCAGGAAGGCCGATCTCCGCACGGCGACCTCCCGGGCCGGATGGAGGAGGGCTGGAAGGGCGGTGGCCACCCGCCAGGAGGGACGCCCGCCCAGGATGCCGGTGAGGAACCCCAGGTGGGCCCGGAACCGATCCTCGAAGGGTGCTTCGCCATGGGCCAGGGCGAAGGACAGCTCGGCGTACTCCGCCTTCTCCTCCGGTTCGAGGCGCCGGAGGAGCTTCACGTGGGACAGGGGGACCAGGTCCGTCCCCGTCAGGACGTCGGCGAGGGAATCCGCCACCTCCCCATGGCCGTCCGATTCCAGGAGCCCCCCCGCCCGCTCCGGGTCGAGCGCCTTTCGTGCGGCGGCCACCGCGGGCTCCCGATGCCGTTTGAGGGAGGGGCCGTCGGTGCTCCCGCGCTTGTCCTCGATCCATGCCGGGTCCTGGAAGCCCCCCGGATAGAGTCGTGTGAAGAGGTCCACCTGCTGCCGGAAGGAGCACACGGGCTCCAGCGTACCGGGAGCCGGCCGGTCTCCCCGGCCCACGGCCACCCGCTTCTTCAGGCCGGCCCGAACTCCTTCCAGGGTGCCGTCCGGATCCTCCACAGGCTCCAGAAGATCGTAGTACCCCTTCCGGATCTTCCTCAATTCCCCGTCCTCGAACTGGAAGGCCCGCCGCCCATTGCGCTCCCATGCGAGGATCGCGAGCCCCCATTCGGGCTTCCGGGAATGGCGGTAGAGTTGATCCGAGATCGTTTCCGGGTTCGGATCACGGACGGTCAGTGTCGGTGCGGTCAATGTGGGTCTCCTTCACGGATTGAGAGGATCACGTCTCGGTGAGATCTGCAGACATGACACCTATGCCTGTCAGTATGGATGTCCGCTTCATATGTGTATCACGAGTGTACACATATACGACGACTAGGTGATATACACAATGAGGGTCGTACGTAATGCTAATATGGTAGTCTACTCCCGGAGACCTGTAATGTTGCATTTTCCGTCTCTGACTCCGACATACCCCATGCCCGTGGATCTCCCCTCGTCCCGTGGCCCTGGGTGAGGGAGAGGTCGGGCCCGCTTCCCGGGGCCACCCCGCTGGCACCGGCCCATGGATTCGGTGTATGTTCGGTGTCCATGTACATCGAGCTCCACGCCCACTCCGGCTACTCCTTCCTGGACGGCGCCT
>JBJHCB010000154.1:0-6497 GCA_050485805.1 Gemmatimonadota bacterium
GGCGAGGCCCACGGCGGCCAGGAGCCCCAGCTGCCTTCGCTGGGTCTCGCCCACCCCCACGAGCTCCGACTCGGTGAAGGAGACCGGACCCACGGAGACCACGGCCGCCTCCTCACCGCACCCCAGGGGGAGGAGGGCCAGGAGCAGGGCGGACAGCTGGAGCCGGGGTCGGCGCGTCGGGTCCGATGGCGACATGGAGACCGAACGGGAGGTGGGGGCGGATTCCGGGAAGACGGCGGCCGGGGACGGACGGGGTCCGGCGGGCGGCCCGAAGATGCTCCCCCGGTGCGGGCGGAGCAACCCGCCGCACCGGGGTCCACGCGTGCCACGTTCCGTTCCACCCGGCAGACGCGGGACGCCGCGCAACCCATGGAAAGACGGTCTCCGCCGCCCGGGCGTCAATCGACTGGAACCCCGCCGCAGACCTATTCGTTTCGCTAATGGAACCCTTTGCGTCAGATTCTGGACGAGAGAGAGAACCGGAGGGCCCACGCGGATTAACGCCGTGTTAACGCCCGCGCCGCACCCTATTCCCGCAGCAGGATCCTACATCCGGCGCGCGATCGGCCGCATACCTTCGGGTGAACCTTTCCCACCCCCAGGTCGGCCCTGGCGACAACCTGAACACACGTCCCACCACCTGATCGCCGCCCCTCCGGCCGACCGACGTGACGGCCTGCCTTCGTCAACGTCGACCGGTCGCGCGCCGGACTCCCTTCCCCTTCCCATGCCCATCGCGGGTGCGTCCCAGGCCCGGCTCAGGGATGCGTCCCACGCCCGGACCAGAGGTGGAGATTCCGGATCTCCAGCTCGGTGTCCTCGGCCCACCCCTCGATGCGGATCCGCCACCGGCTCTCCCGGGGGGGCAAGTCCCGGACGGCCGCGTCCAGGCGGGCCTGGCGCCAACCCACAAATGCGGAGACCTCCCCCTGAGGGGCGATGCGCAGGGCCATGGGGACCCAATCCCTGGGGGGCAGGAGGCGGGGGACCGCCTCGACGGTCCCGGGGAAGGCAGGCCCGCTCCGGAGCTCCACCTCCCGGGGGTCCCACCGGCCATCGGTGGCGGCGGGGTAGACGAGGCAGGCGGATGGGTGGCCCCCTGGGCCGCCCCCTGGGCCGGATCCCGGGACGGCCTCCAGGCAGACGCGCAATCCCTGCCCGGCCCGCCGATCCACGGGTAGCCGGAACTCGAACTCCAGGGTCCCTCCCTCCGGAAGCTCCACTGCGGTATGGCTCAGGAGCGTGGCATGGGGGGAGCCGTTGAGGTGGAGCGTTCCCTCCACGGCGGTCCATCCGGTTCCTTCCCACTCGGGCAGCAGCGGGTCCGAGAAGCGGTCCCGGAACCGGAGGGCGGGGTGGCCGGTGCCCTGGATCTCCACCCGGATGCTGTCCCGGAGCCACCCCTCCCATTCGGCCAGCACCCACCCCGAGCCCCCCTGGAGCCCCACCAGGGCGCCCTCGGGGGAGAGGCGCACCCCGGGGGCTCCCCGGACGCTCCACTCCGGCGTCACCGGTGCATCGCTCCCCCCGGATCGCACCAGGATGGCCTCCAGCTTCTGGGGTTCACCCCAGGGTACGGCCTGGACCCGGGGCCCCACGATGCGGAGCTCCTCCGCGATGTCGGGGGGGCGGGGAGGGAACCATCCCACCACCTCCGGGGGCGCGAGGGGGGAGGCGTCGCCCTCGTCGGGGAGCTGCAGGGGGGTGGTTCCCCGCCCGGGAACCAGCAGATGGAGGCCCGGCCGACCCTGGGAGGCCCCGAGGAAGAGGAGAGCCGTCCCGTCCGGGGAGCAGGCAAGTCCTCCACCGGGAAGGACCCCGCCCGTGTCCATCTCCCGGACCTCCCCCTCCCACGGATCCCAGGACCGAAGTCCCAGTTCCCCTTCCTCCCGGACCAGGAGGGTGAGGCGTCCATCCCCGCACCAGGTGGCGTCCACCACGGAGGGCACCGCGAGCGCCGCCACCCGTCGTCCCCCGGGGGAGAGGATCAGGAGGGAGTCGGGCCGGCCCGACCGGGCCACGGCCACCCACTCCTGGGAAGGGGAGAGGCGGGCCAGGTGCAACCCCGTGGGGGAATGGAGCACCGTCCGTTCCTCCATCATTTCCCCGCCCACCCCTCCGTTCGGGCTCCCCCCCGGCTCCCAGGGCCGCCTCCAACGACCCACCACCAGATCGGTCCCGCCCCCCGAGGCGGCCGGACGGAGGTCCACGGTCCACCCCGGGCGCCGGCCCGGGTCCGTGTCCGGCATGGGGGGGCCATCCTGGGCGGAGGCGCTCCCTCCGGCCCCCCCAGCGGATCGCGACCCCACCTGGAGCCCTTCCGGAGAGGCCGACCGGAGTTCCAGGGCCTGGAGGGCTCCCCCGGTCCGGAGGACGATCTCCCCCCCTCCGAAGGGGAGAGTGGCCGAGGCGAAGGGGCGTTGGAACAGGAGGCCCAGGGCCACCAGGAGGAGGACGACCGTCGTCCCCGTGAGGACTGCCGGACTCGGGGGCCAGGGGCCCCCCTCGGCCCGCGCCGGTTCCGCCTGGAGCTGGAAGCGCCGGGCCACGGTGGCCCGGATCTCGTCGTGGGCGAAGCCGAGGTTCTCGCCGTCCTCCCACCGGATCATCCGGCGTTGGAGGAGCTCCCCCACCCCGTGGGTCACCTGGGAGGAACCGAGGCCGGTGCGGAGCGCCAGCGTCCGGACGGAGGCCGCGTGTCCGATCCGGGCCAGGTGGGCCGCCACCATGGTGGCCTCGTCGGAGAGCTGCTCGAGCTGGCGGTCCACCAGTCCGCGGACGCTTTCCGGAAGGGGGAGGTCCGGGGGAAGGCGGTGGGGGAGGAGGATCCATCGCCCGTCCCCCCGCTCCTCCAGGACCCCCTCCTCCTGGAGCACCTTCATGAGCTCCAGCACGAAGAGGGGGTTTCCGCGGCTCGCCCGGTGGATCCGCCGGATCACCCGCTCGGCCTCGGCGGGGGAGGGGAAGATCACCAGGGATTGGAGGAGCTCGGCCAGGTTCTCCCGGGTCCAGGGGGCGAGCTCCCGGGAGAGGGCTCCGGGGGCCTCGGCCAGGAGGGCGAGGGTCTTCCGGACCCTGGGGTCCTCCACCTCGCTCCGGCAGGTGAAGAGGAGGAAGGCCGGGGCCTTCTTCATGTGGGTGGCCACCCGGGCCAGAACGGCACGACTCTCCGGGTCCGCCCACTGGAGGTCGTCCAGCACCACCAGGAGGGGGCCGTCTTCCGCCACGGCGTGGATGAGGTCCGCCAGGGCGTCGGAGAGAGCGGCGGAGGGCCGGGTCCCTCCGCCCCGCCCGGGTGGGCGCCGCGGTCCCTCGCCGTCCGCCGGATCCGGGAGGGCCAGACTGGGAAGGAGGGTCCGGAGGACCTGGTCGGCGGCGCGGCTCACCCCGGCGGCCCCCGAGAGCTTGAGGAGCCGCTCCACCAGCTCCGCCATGAGGGCCCACTCGATGGGCCGCTCCGAGTCCTCGGCCTTGACGTGGACCGTGCGCCCACCCTCCGCGCTGACCACGAGCCCCACCTCCTCCGCCAGCCGGGTCTTCCCGATTCCCGGGTCCCCGGTGAGGAGACCGACCCGGGTGGCGCCCCCCCGGGCCTGGCGCCATTGCTTCAGGAAGGCGGTGAACTCCTCGGTCCGGCCCACGAACGCAAAGCGGAGAGGGTCCTCGGGATGGGGCGTGGGCGCGCTCCCCCGCTGCACCGTCTGGAGGCGCTCCTCCAGCTCCTGCAACGCCCGGCGGTGGGCGGGGGCGTCGCAGTGCCGCCGTGCCTCGGAGATGGCGCCGCCCACCGCGTCGAACCGCCGGAGATCCAGGAGGGCCTCCGCCAGATCCAGGTGGTGCTGGAGGCGATGGGGCTGGAGGGAGGCCGCCTCCCGGAGCCAGGGGACGGCCTCTTCAGGACGACCCCGTTCCCAATCCCGGCGCCCCCGGGCCGAAAGGGCGGTGGCATGCCGCTCCTCCAGCTCCCGCCGGAGGTCCTCCGTCCACCGTGTCCATTCCGGCGCGTCCGGAATCCGGAAGTCCTCGAAGGGCGGCCCCTTCCAGAGCTCCCGGGCCCGCTCCAGGTCGTCGCTGACGAGGCACCCGCGGAACTCCTCCACGTCGGAGGTCAGCGCCCCGGAGGCCACCTCCACGGGATCCTCGCCCAGGAACAGGTCGTCGCCGAGGGTCCGGCGTAGGAGCCAGAGGGCGTGGCGCACCGAGCCCCGAGCCCGATCCCGGGTGGTCTCGGGCCAGAGGAGGGTCCCAAGGTCCTCCCGGGAGACGGGGCCGTCGGCGAGATGGAGGTAGAGGAGGAGGGCCAGGGGCTTGCCTGGAGCCAGGTCCACCGGCGCCCCACCCGGGGCGGTGAACCGGGTCGGACCCAGGAGGCGGAGATGATGACCCGTTCCTTCCATGACATCCCGCTGACTGTGACGAGGAGGAATCCGTCAGAATGGGCGGGTGGGACGGAGTCCGTCAAATCCTGACCCCGGCCACAATGGACGAAGGGCCCGGAGCCGATCGGCCCCGGGCCCTTCACCACTGCGGACCGGCGCCGAATCAGGCCTGGCGCGCGCTCCGGGATCCCCGGTTCTCGAAGGTCCGCTCGGATCCCAGCGGGGCGACCACGGAGATCCGGGTCTTGACCCCACGGGGGGCGGCGGGACGGTACTCGGGCATCGTATAGTTGAGGCTCCGGGTGAACCGGGAGCTCCGGGAGGTAAGCATACGCATGATTCGATTCCTTTGGCTGCGATCTATGTGAAGTTCTGGGAGGGGGAGGCCATCCGGGCCGTCCCTCGACTCCCCCTACGGGAGAGGGGGGCTCCGGGTTTCATCGGATCCCCCCGGCGGCCACGCGGGGGCGGGTCGGATGATCCGGAACCTGGCCTCACCTCCCCCCAACCCGTTGTGCCGCAACGACTGCCCAGGTTTCCCGAGCAGCACCCAAAGATATGGAAACCCCAACGGATGGGAAGGCCTGGATGCCGGGTCCCTTCACGGCCGGCGGACCCCTCCAGGCGTGGGTGCTGTACGGAACGCAGGGGGGCACCCGGGACAACCGGGTCCGGACGGGGATGGCTGCCGGGGTCTGGCCTCCCATGGGGCCCGCACGTATCCATGGATTGTGGGGCAGGCGGCGGAGCCTCCCCGCGAACCTGCGTTTCCCGCTCCGGAGATGAGACCCATGAGAACAGCACGTGAAGGGGACCGGACCACGGCCCCCGTGGGGGCGGGGGTCGGCGTCCTGGCCCTTGCCTCCCTCCTCACCGCGGCCTGCGCGGGGGGAACCTCGGGCTCCTTCGACGGCGGATCGGGGATGACCATCCTCACCGGCGACGGGACGAGCTACACGGTGGAGCGGAGTGCAGAGATGCGGCTCGATCGGGAGGTCCCCCGGACGGCGGCCGAGGCCTGGAGCACCCTCCCCGGGATCTTCGCCGCACTGGGAATGGAACCCGACGTGCGCGTGGATGCCCGCCGCCAGTTGGGGGTCTCGCAGCACCGGTTCTCCGGGCAGATCCTCAACCGGCGGGCCAGCGATTTCTTCGACTGCGGGACCGATCCCGGGCTCATGCGCCCCCTGGCCGACCAGGCCCCCATCGATGCCCGGGTCGTCACCACCATCCTGGCCGGGGAAGGGGGCTCGGCCCGGGTGCGGACGGAGGTCGCGGGGAGTGCCCGCCGGACCGGGGGCACCGCCGGGCGGGCCGACTGTCGGTCCACCGGGCTCATGGAGCTCCTCATCGCCCGGATGGTCGAGGAACGGGCGGACTGATAGATTTTCCTCCACAGGGGCCATAGCTCAGCTGGGAGAGCGCCTGCTTTGCAAGCAGGAGGTCGCCGGTTCGATCCCGGCTGGCTCCATGTCGAGGGTTCTTCGCCCCACCCGGCCGAGTGGCCGGGTGGGGTTTCTCGTCCCCGGAGCGAGGGGACCATCGCTTGCGGTCCACCCCCATGGGACGCACCCTTGCAATCCGGGGTCCGCAGGTTCGCGCCTCGGACCTGTGAACGCTCTGCAAGGAGGCGCTGGGATGGATTCCTTCGAGGGGAAAGTGGCCATCGTCACCGGTGGCGGGTCCGGGTTGGGTGAGGCCATCGGACAGGATCTGGCGTCCCGAGGCGTCCGGGTCGTCCTGTCGGACATCAACCTGGAGGGAGCCGAGCGGGTGGCCGCCGAGATCGGGGCAGCGGGCGGCACCGCCACGGCCATCCGGCAGGACACGGGGAAGGCCGAGGACTCGGCCCGGGTGGTGAAGCATGCGGTGGACACCTACGGGGCCCTCCACTATGCGGTGAACAACGCAGGGATCGGAGGGGACAACGCTCCCGCCGGCGAGGTGGACCTGGAGGACTGGAACCGGGTCATCGACATCAACCTGAACGGGGTGCTCTACGGGATGCGGGCCCAGATCCCGGCCATGCTCGACGCCGGGCCCGAGGGATGCGCCATCGTGAACATGGCGTCCATCCACGGCCTGGTGGCGGCCCCCGGCCACGGCGCATACACGGCG
>JBJHCB010000155.1:0-6490 GCA_050485805.1 Gemmatimonadota bacterium
TCCCCACCCCAAGGGTCACCTGGGCCAGCTGGGCCCGGCTCACCTGCCGCACGCCGTGGCGGGCCGTGACGTGCCCGATCTCGTGCCCCAGGACCCCCGCCAGCTCCGCCTCGGAGGTGAAGTGGGCCATGATTCCCCGGGTCATGTAGATGTACCCGCCGGGAAGGGCGAAGGCGTTCACGATGGGGTCGTCCAGGACCCGGAAGGTCCAGGGGAGGTCGGGGCGCTCGGACCGGGCCGCCATCCGGGTCCCCAGCTCGTGGACGTAGCGCTGCAGGGCTTCGTCCTCCACCAGCCCCATGGAGGCCACGATGTCCCGGTCCGCATCCCGCCCGATCTGGATCTCCTGTCCCTCGGAGATGAGGGTGAACTCCCGCTGGCCGGTGACGGGGTTCACGGCGCAGGACGCCACTCCTCCCATCCCCACCAGGGCCAGGGTCAGGAGAAGGGTGGAGGCCCGGAGGCCGGGGCGGCGGCGGGAACGGGGCACGTGGAGCATGACGGTCTTCCCGGTGGGGGGGGCAGGGACGGGAGGAGGAGGGTGGAAGGAAGGGGGTTGGCCCCTCAGGGGTGACGTTGACTCCTACACCCTGCCGGAACCGGGGTTCTGGCCCCCGGTGTTCTGGCCCCGGGGTCCTGGCCCGGGTTCAGAAGGCCGGCCCCAGGAGGAGGGCGTTCAGGTAGAGGTGCCAGCCGGAATACCAGAACTGGCGGAAGGCGGGGTCGTCGGCGAAGAGGATCACCTTCCCCTGCCCCATCCTCCGCTGGGCCAGCCAGGCGCTTCGGTCCAGGCGCTCCAGGTTGGCCTCGGAGATGACCCCGGAGATGCGATCCACCCCCTGGGGGAAGAACCCCACCGTCTCGAAGTCGGTGGACGGCTCGAAACCCACCCCCGAGGAGAGGACGAAGAGGCGGTCCGGGCTCCCCCCCTCGGCCCCGACCCCGAAGGCCAGGGGGTGCCCCTGGTCCAGGGTGACGGGGAGGATCGTCCCCGGAACCCGCTCTTCCCAGGCCTCCAGGTCCCGTTGTTCCCGGCTCCGGAGGGCCTGCGCCAGGCGCGCGTCCCGGTCGGGCTCCTCCCCCTCGACCCCGGTGCGCTCCCCGATCTCCGCCAGGGGCTCCGCCAGCCGCTGCGCCGCCGACGCCACGGCCACCAGCGTGCCGCCCCGCCGGACCCATCCCCGCAGGGCCTCCATCCCTCCCTCTCCCAGCTGCGGGACGGGATTTCCCCCAGGGACCACCACCACGTCGTACCGCCCCAGGTCCACCGAGGCCACATCCGCCACGTTCACGATGTCGAAGGGCAGATCCAGCTCCTGCTCCAGGAAGGACCAGTGGGCGCCGAAGGAGGTGGGCACCGTCCCCTCACCCCCCAGCAGCGCCACCCCGGGGAGGCGAAGGGGTGACGCGTCCTGGCTCCCCAGGTCGATCCCCGTCCGGGAGAGCCCGGTGGCCACCGGGGTCACGAGTCCCCCCAGCCCCGCCTCCTCCAGGCGGCGATCCAACTCCCGGTTCCGGCCCTGGGGGAAGAAGAGGGTGCCCCGGGGCCAGCTCCGCTCCCCCATGGAGAAGGTGTCGGCCATGGCGAAGACCACCCCCTCCCCCTCGAGGAAGCGGAGGAGCCCCCGCGCCGGCCCGAAGGAGGGCTCCAGGAGGTAGCCGTACGCGCCCCGACCCGTGAGGGGGGCCCCCAGGGGCTCCGCCGCCGACGTCACCGGGGACCAGCTTCCCCCCAGCGACCCGGTGGCGGAGTGGGCCTCCACCCCGTAGGCGAAGGGGAGGGCCCAGGCGCTGATGTCGTAGGAGAAGGTGGCGTCCAGCAGGTTCTCCGGGCGGAGGAGGGCTCCGGCCAGACGTCCCCGGGGCTGACGCGTCCGGACCCGATAGGTCCCGTCGGGGAAGCTGGACCGGGCCTCGAACCCGGGATGGGGCACCGACCCCAGGCTCACCTGGCCATCCAGGCGCTCCACCTCGATCCCCTGCGCCAGGAGGAGCCCCACCAGCCGCTCCGTCCGATGGCGATCCGCCCCGGGGACCAGGAGGTAGGCGGGATCCAGCCCTTCGTCCACGTTCCGGTGGAAGCCCGCGAAGCCCAGGAGGAGCTCCGTCTTTCCCTCCATGGCCGTGCGGAGGGTGGCGTTCCCGGTGGTGCGATGCCCGAAGGCCCGGTCCCGGAGGGTGAGGACGGTGCCGTCGGCCCGCTCGATCAGCCGGCCCCCGAAGCCTCCTCCCGCCTGTTCGTAGGTCATCCCGATGGCCCCCAGGAGGGAGGGCCAGGAGTCCCCGTAGGAGGGGTAGAAGAGGTCGAAGTCCTGCCGGGTGTAGTAGAGGAGTCCCTCCCGGTCCATGGCCCGGGCGTTCCCCTCCCCGAAGCGCTCCCCCCACTCCAGGATGTGCCCGGGATAGATGGGGTTCACGGGACGGGCGGCGGGGAAGAAGAAGTAGTTGGCGTTGTACCCCATCTCGTGGAAGTCCACGTGGACCTGGGGGTTGTAGCGGAGGTAGCGCTCCAGGCGGAGGCGGGTCTCGGGCTGACTGAGCCAGGCCCAGTCCCGGTTCAGGTCGAAGAGGTAGTGGTTGAACCGGCCCCCCGGCCAGGGCTCCCGCCGCTCCCGGATCTGGAGGCCGGTGTTGGGCCGGGCCTGCGCCGCGGAGCGGTAGAAGTTCACGTACCGGTCCCTCCCGTCCGGATTCGCGGCCGGATCCATGACCACCACCAGGGAGTCCAGCACCCCCGCCACCTCCTGGGAACCCGACGCCAGGTCCCAGGCAGTCCAGATGGCCGCCTCCGGCGAGGAGCTCTCGTTCCCGTGGAGCCCGTAGGTGAAGTAGATGACGGCGGGGTTCGCGGCGGCGATCTCCCGGGCCCGGGGCTCGGAGGTCGCCGGATCCATGAGCTCCCGGTTCAGGCGGAGGATCTCGTCCATCCGGCCCCGGTGCTCCGGGGAGGCGATGAGCACCTGGACCAGGGGACGCCCTTCGGGGGTCTCGCCGTAGGTGTCCACGGACACCAGGGGAGACGCCTCCGCCAGCGCCCGCATGTACCGCTCCACCCCTGCCACATCGGTGAAACGATCCCCGATCTCGTACCCCAGCACGTCGGAGGGGGAGGGGACCTGGGCCTGGGCCGTCCCCCCGGGCACCCCCGCCCCCAGGGCCAGGAGAGCCGCGACAACGACCAGGGGGCGAACCGCGGCGGGGGCGGTCCGGAGGGCGCATCCGGCGGAGGAGCGGGATGGGAGCATGGATCCGTCACGGGCTGGAGGGGTCAAACCAGGGTCCGAGCACCCGGCCCACCCCCCACGACCCCCATTCGTTCCACCCATGCCCCCACGTCCGTCCCGGCTCGCTCCCCTCCTCCGCCGCCTTTCCCTTCCACCCCTCCTGGGGGCGGCCTTCCTCCTGGCGGGGTGCGACCCCGGCTTCCCCGCCCCCCAGCGGGGAGACACCATCTCCGAGGACGCCTTCGTGCAGACCATGGTGGACCTGCGCCGGGGCGCCGCCATGTGGGAGCTCCGCCGCCTTCCCCCCGAGGAGCGGGACTCCATCCTGGCGGCCCGGGGGGTCACCGCCGAGGAGCTCCTCCACTTCGTGGAGGTCCGGGGGACGGACGTCCCCTACATGAACCGGGTGTGGACCCGGGTGGAAGCGGGGTTCACCGGGCGGGCGGTGTCGGAGCTGGACACGGAGGTCCCGGACCACGAGGCGCTGGTGGAGGAGGGGCTCCTTCCCCGGGACGCCCTTCCCCCCTCACCGCCGGACCCCAATGCGGGACTGGACGCGGAACTGGACCCGGGAACGGACCCCGACCTGGACGCAGGAGCGGATCCCGACCTGGACCCCCGGCGGTGACGCCGCCCCTCCCCCAGGTGGTCCTCCGCCGGGGGCGGGCCCGCCCCCTGGAGGGTCGCCACCCCTGGCTCTTCTCCGGCGCCATCCACCGGGTGGACGGTGCGGTGGCCGACGGGGACGAGGTCCTGGTGGTGGACGCCGAGGGCGCCCCCCTCTCCCGGGGTCTCTTCAACGGCCGGAGCCAGATCCGGGTCCGGCTCTACGGGTGGGACCCGGAGACCCCCCTGGACGGGGACTTCTGGGATCGACGGGTGGCCGAGGCCCTGGCCGCCCGTCGCCGCATCCCGGGGCTGGCGCCCGGAGACCCCGCCCGCCTGGTCTTCTCCGAGGCCGACGGGCTCTCGGGACTCACGGTGGACCGCTACGATCGATGGCTCGTGGTGCAGGTGACGAGCCTGGCCCTCCACACCCGCCTCCCCCTCCTCCTGGACCTCCTGGAGAGACACCTGGCCGAGGCCGGAGAGGCCCCCGAGGGGATCCTCCTCCGCACCGAGAAGGGGATCGGCGAGGAGGAGGGGCTGGCGGTGGAGGACGGGCTCCTCCGGGGGCGGGCGCCGGAGGGGCCGGTTCTCCTCCCCGACGGGGCACTCCGCTTCCGGGCCGACCTGCGGGTGGGACAGAAGACGGGTTTCTACCTGGACCAGCGGGAGAACCGCCGCCGGGTGGCGGCGTGGGGGGAGGGACGCCGGGTGGCGGACGTCTGCTGCTACACGGGGGGCTTCGGCCTCCACCTGGCCCGGGCCGGGGCACGGGAGGTGACGGGAGTGGACGTCTCGGGCCCCACCCTGGAGCTGGCGGAGGAGAACGCCCGCCTGAACGGGGTGGACGACCGGGTCCGGTTCGTCCGGAGCGACGCCTTCCGATGGCTGGAAGGGGAGGCCCGGGAGGGGAGGAGCTACGACCTGGTGGTCCTGGACCCGCCCCGGTTCGCCCGCTCCCGTCGGGGGGTGGCCGGGGCCCTCCGGGGCTACGCCCGCCTGAACGAGGCAGCCCTCCGGGTCCTGGAACCCGGAGGGCTGCTGGTCACCTGTTCCTGCACCGGGCGGGTGAGCCGGGAGCAGTTCCTGCAGGTCCTGGCCGGAGCCTCGGAGCGGACGGGGCGGCGGCTCCGCATCCTGGAACAGCGGGGCCAGCCCCCGGACCACCCGGTGGACCCGGCCTGCCCGGAGACCGCCTACCTCAAGTGCGTCCTCCTGGAGGCGGAGTAGGGCCGCCGGCTCACCGTCTCAGAAGACCCGGAAGCTCACCCCGATCCCCAGGGCGGACCGGTCCCCCAGGGTGCCCGCAAAGCGGATGGCCCAGCCGGGGTCGAAGGAGAGGTCCATCCCCAGGTCCACGGAGAGGCCCAGCTCCAGGCTGCTGTCCCGGCGCCGGGGGGGACGGTTGCTCCCCATCCAGGCGTCCAGGACCACCCGGGGGGTGACGTAGGGGTTGAACCAGACCCCGTCGGCCTGGAAGTCCCGCCCCACCGACACGCCGAAGGGGAAGGAGAGGAGGGCGGCGTTCCCGATCCCCAGCCCCGCTCCCCCCACCCAGGCCACGTTCACCGGGACGTCGTTGGAGGCCCGGAGGAGGTAGCCGGAGAGGTCCATCCCCCCGTAGACGGCCAGGTCGTCCCCCCGCCCCTCGGCCAGCCCGACCCGGAACCCCAGTCCCCCCGGGCCATCGGCACCCCGCCAGGTGGTCAGGACCCCGATCCCGCCGTAGGAGGCGTCCACCAGGTAGATCCCCCACCCGGCCGGCGACGCGGGAGCCACGAAGAGGGGACTGTCCCAGGCCACCTGGGCCCGGGCCTCCCCCACGGAGACGGAGAGCAGGACGATCCCCGCCACGAGCCCCACCAGCACCTTCTTCATTCCGGTCTGCTCCTGTTCAGTTGGCCGTTCATCGTCCCCCGTACCACGGTACCGGCTCGGGGGGCCGGAGGATCCACGGGGGGATCCGGGGGCACCGCGGGTGCAAGGCCGGTGCCAGCCGGGGGCATCCCCCGTTCCCTACTCCCATTCGATGGTGGCGGGGGGCTTGGAGGAGACGTCGTACGTCACCCGGTTCACCCCCTTCACCTCGTTGATGATCCGCGTGGAGATCCGCCCCAGGACCTCGTGGGGGAAGGGGTACCAGTCCGCGGTCATCCCGTCCCGGGAGGTCACGGCCCGGAGGGCCACCACGTTCTCGTAGGTCCGACCGTCCCCCATCACCCCCACGGACCGCACCGGGAGGAGGACGGCGAAGGCCTGCCAGATCTCGTCGTAGAGCCCCGCTGCCCGGATCTCCTCCAGGTAGATGGCGTCGGCCTCCCGGAGGACGGCCAGCCGCTCCTCGTTCACCTCCCCCAGGACCCGGATCCCCAGCCCCGGGCCCGGGAAGGGATGGCGCCCCACGAACTCCTCGGGGAGCCCCAGCTCCCGCCCCACGTTCCGGACCTCGTCCTTGAAGAGCTCCCGGAGGGGCTCGATGAGGGCGAAGGGCATGTCCTCGGGGAGGCCCCCCACGTTGTGGTGCGTCTTGATGGTCACCGAGGGCCCCCCGGTGGAGACGGACTCGATGACGTCGGGGTAGAGGGTCCCCTGCACCAGGAAGCGGGCGTCGGTCCCCTCCTCCCGGGCGGTGCGCTCGAAGACCCGGATGAAGGTATTCC
>JBJHCB010000156.1:0-6462 GCA_050485805.1 Gemmatimonadota bacterium
GTCCCCACCACCACGGCCGTCTGGGATCCGGAGACGTGGGGTGTGGGGGTGGTCCGGCGGGGCCGGTGGGGGATGTCCACGGGGATGGCCGAGAACTCGGTCCGGTAGTCCACCTGCCCGCTCTCCTCCCCCGAGCGCCAGTCCCCTCCCCGGGCCCGGTGGGTGACCCGGGTCAGCATGTACCCTGAATCCAGGTCCGCCCGGTAGTGCCCGCTCAGGTCGAAGCGGTGACCGGACCGGAAGTGGCGGCAGTTCCCCGTCCCCTGGACCACCTGCCGACGGGCCTCGTCCGCCTCCAGGGCGATGCGGGCCAGGCGCTCCCCTCCCTCCCGGGTGGTGAACCGGCCGGGATGGAAGTCGTAGACCTTCTCCTCTCCGTCTCCGGAGATGCTCCCGGAAAGGGGGGAGGGGGCCTGCTCGAAGTCGAAGTCCCGGAGCTCCACCTCCCCCACGAAGACACCGTGACTCGCCGCCAGGTGATCCACCACGTCCTGCCGACCCCGGGGATCGGCGGCGATGGCGGTCTCTCCACCGTCGCAGGCCGGCGCGAGGCGGGAGTTGTCCGAGAGGACCAGGAGGTGACGGTCCGAGGAGTGCTCGAAGAAGTAGTGGATCCCCTCGGCCTCCAGGAGACGGGACACGAAGGCGAAGTCCGACTCCCGGTACTGGACGCAGTACTCCCGCGTGGGGTAGGACCCGCTCAACCGGAATTCGAAGTCAGAGAACCCCCGGTCCCTGAACACCTCCTCCACGATGTCCGGGACCGTCTTCTCCTGGAAGATCCGGCAATCCCGGTGGAGGGAAAGGAGCCAGAGCCAGGGCACCAGCTCCATGCGGTATCCGGTGATGCCGTCCTGCTGCCCCAGTTGCACGAACCGGCGGACCACCCCGTGGAAATGGACGGGCTCCGCTTCCTCCCGATCCACGGTCACCGACACCTTGGATCGGACGAGGGCGGCGCCGTCCACCCGGGGGTCCTCCGAGAGGAGCTCCAGGGAGAGGACGAAGGGGCGGGAGATGGCTTCCTCAGCCTCCATGCCCATGAGCATGAACGTGTCGGGCCCCAGCTCCGTCTGGATCTGGAGGGGCCGGTCGTCCTGGGAGAATCGGGCCATGATGCGGGCCTCCGGGCGCGGGTCTGGGTTCGGGAGGCGGGAGCGGCCCCTCCATCAGGTAAGGGCCACGTCTCCTGCCGTGTTCCCTTCCACGGGGACAGCGGGGGTCCCCGACTCCACGTGGTAGGTGAACTCCCCGCCCTCGTCCAGGGTGATGGCGATGGACCGGGGTTGCTCCCCCGCCACCAGCGACTCCAGGAGAACCCGGGAGATGGCCGGAAGGGCGGTATTGGTGAGGATGTTGTCCACGTTCCTCGCGCCGCTCTCCACCTCGGTGCAGCGGGCGGCGATGGCGTCCACCACCTCCTCCCCGGCCTTCAGCTCGATCCGCTGGGTCTCCCGCAGGCGACGCTGGATCTTCCCCAGCTTGAGGCGGATGATCTGCTTCAGGACCTCGTCCCGCACCGGGAAGTAGGGAATGATGACCGTGCGTCCCAGGAAGGCGGGCTTGAAGACCTGGTCCAGCTCCGGCTTCAGCATCTTCGCCAGGCCATCGGCGTCCGGCATGGTCTCCGGGTCCGCGGTGAGCTTCATGATGCTGTCGGTGCCGGCGTTGGTGGTGAGGAGGATGATGGTGTTCTTGAAGTCGATCTCCCTTCCCTCCCCGTCCTCCATGCGGCCCTTGTCGAACACCTGGAAGAAGAGCTCCAGGACGTCGGGGTGGGCCTTCTCGATCTCGTCCAGGAGGACCACCGAATAGGGTTTCCGCCGCACGGCCTCGGTGAGCACGCCGCCCTCCCCGTATCCCACGTACCCTGGAGGGGCGCCCTTCAGGGAGGAGACGGTGTGGGCCTCCTGGAACTCGGACATGTTGATGGTGATGACGTTGTGCTCGCCGCCATAGAGGAGGTCCGAAAGGGCCAGGGCCGTCTCCGTCTTCCCCACGCCGGAAGGGCCCACCAGGAGGAAGACGCCGATGGGCTTCCCGGGATCGTCGATCCCGGCCTTGGAGGTGCGGATCCGATGGCTGATGATCTCCAGGGCGTGGTCCTGCCCGATGATCCTCCGCTGGAGGAGCTCCTCCAGGCGGAGGGCGGTGGACAGATCGTCCCGGAGCATCTTCCCCACCGGGATCCCCGTCCACCCCGAGATCACCTGGCCGATCATCTCGGCATCCACCGTCACCGGGATGAGGGGGGTCTCCCCCTGGAGGGCCCGGAGCTCGTCGTTCAGTTCCCGGAGCTCGCCCCTGAGGGCCTCGGCTTCCTCCCCATCCCCCTGCCCCGCCTCCACCTGCTCCTCGATCCGGCCCCGGAGTTCCCTGACCCGGGTCACCAGGTCCCGTTCCCGGTCCCACCGGGCCCGGAGCTCCTCCAGTCGGGCCTCCACCGTGGCCCGACTGGCCCGGATCTCCTCCAGCCGCTCTTCGTGATCGCTCCCCGTGGCCCGCTCGCGGAGGAGCACCCGCTCCTGGACGGCCAGGTCGTCCAGGGTGCGGACCGCGTCCTCCAGGACCGCCGGGGTGGAATTCTGCCCCAGGGCGAGCCGGGCGCAGGCGGTGTCCAGCACGCTCACCGCCTTGTCGGGAAGCTGACGGTCCGGGAGATAGCGGTGGGAGAGACTCACGGCCGCGGCCACCCCGTCGTCCAGGATCCGCACCCCGTGGTGCCGCTCCAGACTGGCCACGATCCCCCGCATCATGACCATGCACCCCGCCTCGTCGGGCTCCTCCACCTTCACCAGCTGGAAGCGACGGGCCAGGGCCGGGTCCTTCTCGAAGTACTTCTTGTACTCCGACCAGGTGGTGGCGGCGATGGTCCGGAGCTCCCCCCGGGCCAGGGCGGGCTTCAGGAGGTTCGCGGCGTCCCCCTGCCCCGCGGTGCCCCCGGCCCCGATCATGGTGTGGGCCTCGTCGATGAGGAGGATGATGGGCGTGGCCGAGTTCTTGACCTCCTGGATGAGGCCCTTCAGGCGGTTCTCGAACTCCCCCTTGACCCCGGCCCCCGCCTGGAGGAGGGCCAGATCCAGCGACCGGATGGAGACGTTGCGGAGCGGGGGAGGCACGTCTCCCTCCACCACCCGCTGCGCGAACCCCTCCGCCACCGCCGTCTTTCCCACCCCGGCCTCCCCCACCAGGATGGGGTTGTTCTGGCGGCGGCGCATGAGGATGTCCACCACCTGACGGACCTCGAAGTCCCGCCCCAGGACGGGGTCCAGCCCTCCGTCCCGGGCCTTGGCGGTGAGATCCACGGTGTACTGGTCCAGGTTCGGGGTCTTCCCCCCCTTCCCCGCTCCGGCTCCGGAGGCCCCGGCGGCCGGTGCCCCGCTTCCCGACTCCTCGGCCGAGTCCTGGACCAGGGTGGGGAGGCTCTGGCGCAGGTCGTCGGCGCCGATCCGGTCCAGCTCTCCGCTCACTCCGGAGACCAGACGGCGGAGCTCGGGGTCTCCCACCAGGGCCAGAAGGATGTGACCCGTGCGGAGCCGCTGCTCCCCGTAGTCCACCGACGCCAGGGTCCACCCGCTGCTCAGCGCCTTCACCAGGCTGGGACTCAGGGTGGGGGTGCGGGCGTTCCCCGACTTGAGTTGGTCGAGCCCTGCGGTGAGGTCCGCCGAGAGGCGGGAACGGTTCACCCCGTAGTGCTTCAGGATGGCCGCCATGTCGCCGTCCGTGGGCTCCATGGCCTTCAGGAGGAAGTGCTCGATCTCCACGTCATAGTGGGTACGGGACAGGCAGAGACCCGCCGCGGCCTCCAGTGCCCCCCGGGCCTGGTCGTTCAGCTTTCCGATGAGGGATTTCAGATTGACGTTCATCAGGAACCTTCCTTCCTTGGCTGAGGCACCTACAGCAGGAAAACGGTGTCGTCCACGTTCCGGTCCGGGGGGCGGGTGCGGAGCCAGGTGGACCACCCCAGGCGGTGGTCCACCCCCTCCCCCCCCGGCGCGCACCCGGGCACGTCCTCCTTCCGAAGGACGAGCTGGACCTCGAACTCGAACTGGTCGTCGGCGAAGAAGCGCGTGAGGTCCTTGAGGATGGCGTGGCGCCTTCCCGAGGGGAGGAAGGACGCGTAGTCGTCCCACCCCATGGGGCCCAGGCGGATCCGGACCCGGGCCTGCGGATCCCAGGTCTCCTCCCCGGCCACGGCTCCCAGCCCCAGGCGCCCCTCCTCCTCCTCCTCCCCCAGGGCGCACCGGTCCCGCTCCGCGATGGGGAACCAGCCCCCCACGAACTCCTCCACGGCGGTCTCCACCCCGAACGCGCCCTCCACCAGTTGCTCCAGCGCGGCGGCACTCCGGCGCTGGGGACCCAGGAGTCCGGCAAAGGCCGCCACGAGGTCCCGGAGCAGGGAGCCGGCCTCTCCCCGCGGCGCCTGGCCGGGTTCCGCCTCCGGGCTCCACACCCCGGCCAGATCCAGCGCGTGGGTCTGGAGTCGGTCGGCCTCACCCGCCTCCCGGGCCAGGTCCGAGCGGTGCACCCTGGAGGCCCGATAGAGGAGGGAGATCGCCCGGTGGTTGAAGAGGTCCAGGAACGCCCGGGGGGCTCCGTCCCGGGCGCGCTCCCGTTCGGCCACGAGACGGGTGTACTCGTGGGGAAGCACCCCCATGGGTCCCACCAGGCCAAAGAAGTTCACCACCAGCGTGGCCGGCCCCTCCCCGTCCCCGGGACGGTCCAGGGAGTGGATGGCGCTGGGCGGGAACGCCAGGGAGGGATGGACGGAGAACCGGACCACCTCGGTGGCGGGATCGACGAACCGTCCCGGCGACCTCCCCTCCGGGTCCAGGCGCTCCAGGAGCCGGACCGCCTGGGGGAAGTCGAAGGCCGTGGGATCCCGTTCCAGGGCGGCCCGGGCCCAGAGCGGGCCGTTCGTCGGGGAGGGCAGGCCCTCCCCCGGTTCCGACGGCGTCAGATCAGGCTCTTCCATCCGGACCTCGGTGCCCACTCCCGGATGACGTCGGTTCGCTGACGGCTCCGGATGGCCAGGGCGGAGAAGCTGTTGAGGGAGACGGAGAGGCCCAGGACCCGCTCCAGGACGGCGCCCAGGAGGAAGACGCCCGCTCCGGCGTACTCCTCCTCGTCGAACTCGATCTCCACCCGATTCCCCCGGGCGAAGACCATGCCGTGGTCGCTCCGCACCCTGGCGTGCATGGGGCTTCCGCGAAGGCCGACGACCCCCCGGATCTGCCGCTCCGCAGCCGAGCTTCGCCCCGGGTCGTGGAGGCGGAGGAGCTCCCGGAGCGCCTCCGGGCCTCCGTCCACCAGGGAGGTGTAGCTCAGCGCGAGCTGGGAGATGAGACGCCACATCTGGGGCTTCCCCAGGGGCGGGTGGATGAGCTCCGTGGGCTTCGTCAGCGTCTCGATGCGGCGGATGGGCCCACCCCCCTCCAGGGTGAGGTCCCCCTGCTCCCCCCCGAAGGGGAGTCGGGAGGGGAGGATCCCGTTGTGACAGGTCAGGCGGAGGGTGAGGGCATCCAGATCGGGGAAGCGGAGGCGGGACTCCCGGTCCACCAGGCGGAGGAACATGTCCATCCCCTCCTCGGGACGCCAGGCCCGGGGACGCCGCACCGTCTGCCAGAAGAGCCCCTCCTCCCCCTCTCCCCCGGTGTGGTCCAGGGAATAGAGGGGAGGGATCCGGATGGGTTCCGGTTCCCCGGGGCTCACCACCACCACCTCGTCCACGGAGAAGATCCCCGTGGAGTCCATCCTCCGGGCATCGGGAACGATGGGATACTCCTGTCTGCGCTGGGTGAGGAGGATGGGCTCCGCCGTGAGGGGGAAGAGGTTCACCACGGGGGTGCATCCCAGCCGGAACGTTCCCTTCGACACGCCGGGCTCCAGGAGGGAGCGCCAGTCGCTCCGCTGGAACCCGGAGATGAGGAAGATGAGCTCGATGCGGTCGCCTTCCAGCCCTTCCCGGATCCGATCGAAGCCCCCGATGTCGAGGAAGAGGAATTTCTCAGGGAACGCGAAGTATTCCTGCAGGAGCCGCCAGCCCACGAAGCTGCGGGGGGGATGGGGAAGGAGTCCCTCGTCCTTCCCGAACCCCACGGGGCGGATCACCGAGGAAGGCAGGGTCACGGCCCCCTCGCTCCCGGGCGCCCGGGCCACGATCTCCAGGCAGTTGTTCAGGAGGAGCTCGTAGAGGGCTGCCGTCATCCCCATCTCCCCGTGGAGCATGACGCGCAGCTCGTCCAGCTCCAGGGCGGCCAGGGGGACGTCGGCGGCGAGGCTCAGCTCCAGCCGGAGGGCCGCCACCGCCTCGGGTGCCCGCACGGGAGGGGTCAGGTCGTGGGGAGAGGTCCACCGGGCCGCCGAGACGGAGAGGGGCCAGAGGGTGGTGTCGTAGCAGGTCCGGAACCGACAGGGCGTCCCCCCCACCGGCCGGGAGTAGAGGAGGGTATCCCGGGGGAT
>JBJHCB010000157.1:0-6423 GCA_050485805.1 Gemmatimonadota bacterium
GCCAGTCCCTCCAGGTCCCGGAGGGCGTGGTGGAGGATGGTCCCCCCCGGCGTCTCGTAGACGCCCCGGGACTTGATCCCCACGAACCGGTTCTCCACCATGTCCACCCGCCCGACCCCGTGGCGACCACCGACGTCGTTCAGGTGGGTGAAGAGCTCCACGGGGTCCGTGAGGACCGTCCCGTCGTCCCGGTTCTCCACCCGGACCGGCATGGCGTCCTTGAAGTGGATGTCCAGGACGGTGGGGGTGTCGGGTGCCTCCCGGGGGGAGCGGGTGAGCTTGAAGATGTCCCCCGGGGGCGGGGCGTCGGGGTCCTCCAGCAGCCCCGCCTCGTAGGACCGGTGCATGAGGTTCTCGTCGCTGGAGTAGGGCTTCTCCACCGAGGCCTCCACCGGGATGTCGTGGGTCCGGGCATACTCCAAGAGGTCGCTCCGTCCCTGGAACCGGTCCAGGAAGTCCCGCTCCTTCCAGGGGGCGATGACCTCGAGCCGGGGCCCAAGGGCCGCGAAGGCCAGCTCAAAGCGGACCTGGTCGTTCCCCTTTCCGGTGGCCCCGTGGGAGAGGGCGGTGGCCCCTTCCTGCAGGGCCAGCTCCACCTGGCGCTTCGCGATGACCGGTCGCGCCAGGGAGGTGCCCAGGAGGTAGCGGTTCTCGTAGATGGCGTTCCCGGCGATGGCGGGGAAGATGAAGTCGGTGACGAACTCCCGCTTCAGGTCCTCCACGAAGACCTTGGTGGCCCCGGTTCGTCGGGCGCGCTCCGCCACCTCCTGGAAGTCCTCCTGTTGACCCACGTCGGCGACGTAGGCAATGACGTCGTATCCGCGCTCCCGGAGGACGTGGAGGATGCAGGCAGTGTCAAGTCCGCCGCTGTACGCCAGGACCACCTTCTTCTTGGACAAGGACCTCTCCGGCTGGAGGGTGGGGTGGGGACGCGCCCCGGAGGTGGGACACCCCCGTCGAATAAACCCGCCCATCCCATGGGTTGCAAGACGGGCAGCCCCGGGCGAATCTGAGCAGGGTATGGACGATCCATGGCCGGAGGGGGATTCCTCCGGGACAACGCGGGGACAACGCGCCTCGCTCGCCCGGTCCTCCTCCCCCGGCCGCACCAAGGGAATCAGGATTCGAGATGACCGAAGACACCGACCTGCGACGACGCGAGATCCCCTGGCTCGGCGTGGCCGTGCTGGGCCTCGCCCTCCTCACGGCGCTCCTGGCGGTCATGGCCGGGTTCGGAAGCCGCTGGGGGCTCTGGAATTTCCGGACCGGATTCACCCTCCTGGAGTGGGCGGCCAAGGGGGCCCTGGCCGCGGCCGTCCTGTCCCTTCCGGTGCTCTGGTTCACCCGACCGGGGAGCGAGCGCCGGGGATTCATCCTGGCCCTGGTGGGGCTGGCCCTGGCGCTCACCGTGGTGGTGGTGCCGTGGCAGTGGCGCCGGACGGCGGGCACCGTGCCCCCCATCCACGACATCACCACGGATCTGGAGAACCCTCCTCCCTTCGTGGACGTGGTCCCCCTTCGGGCCGATGCGCCGAACCCGGTGGACCACCCCGGTCCCGAGGTGGCGGAGCAGCAGCGGGCCGCCTATCCGGACCTGCGCCCCGTGATCCTGGACACTCCCCTGGACGCCTCCTTCGACCGGGCCATGGAGGCGGTGGGCCGGATGGGATGGACGGTGGTGGGGACGGACCCGGCGGCGGGGCGCATCGAGGCCACGGACCGGACCTTCTGGTTCGGATTCCGCGACGACGTGGTGATCCGGCTCACGCCCAGCAACGGACGCACCATCGTGGATGTCCGCTCCAAGTCCCGGGTGGGGCGGAGTGACGTGGGGACCAATGCCCGTCGGATCCGGAGCTACCTGGATGCCCTGGGGCGCTGACGCCGCCCCGGTGGCCTCCGACGCCGGAGTGACCACAGGGGCGGCCCGCCTGGCGGAGCTCCTCCGGGAGAGGCGGGTGGTGGTCCTGTCGGGAGCGGGCCTGAGCACCGAGTCCGGCATTCCCGACTACCGGGGGCCGGGGAGGCGCGAGCCCGTCCGGCGCCCCATGCTCTACCAGGAGTTCATGGCGGATCCGGCGGCCCGGGCCCGCTACTGGGCCCGGAGCGCGGTGGGGTGGCCCCGCTTCCAGCGGGCCCGGCCCAACGCAGGGCACCGGGCCCTGGCCCGGCTGGAAGCCGCGGGAGTGGTCCAGGGGGTCCTCACCCAGAACGTGGACGGCCTCCACCAGGCGGCGGGGAGCCGGAGGGTGTTGGACCTCCACGGTTCCGTGGCCCGGGTGCGGTGCACCGGGTGTGGCGCGGAGCTGTCCCGGTGGGAGATGCAGGACCGCCTCCTGGGGCTGAACCCGGCCCTGGGCCACCTGGGGGCCGAGGGCGAGGGTCCTTCCGGTCCCGGGTCGGCGCAGGCCCGGCCCGACGGGGATGTCCACCTTCCCCGGGACGCGGCCCAGGGGCTCCGGGTCCCTCCCTGCGACGCCTGCGGAGGGATCCTCAAGCCCGATGTGGTCTTCTTCGGGGAGAACGTCCCCCGGGATCGGGTGGCGGAGGCCTGGCAGATCTTCGACGCCGGGGATCTCCTCCTGGTGGTGGGGTCCTCCCTCACGGTCTTCTCGGGGCGCCGCTTCGTCCTCCGGGCGGTCCGGGACGGGGTCCCCGTGGCCATCGTGAACCTGGGCCCCACCCGGGGGGATGACTGTGCGGTCCTCAAGGTGGAAGCCGCCACGGGGGTCCTGTTGCCGCCGGTGGCGCGTCGCCTCTCCGCCGCCTGAGTCCGCCGCCTCAGCCCGCCGCCTGGATCCGCCCCCTGAGCCGGCCCCGTCTCCGCGCCCCACCCGCCGCCACCTTCCGACCTCCCCACCGCCTCCATTCCCCTCTCCCAGGATCCCCATGGCCTCCGAGCCCCCCGACACCGGTTCCACCCCCTTCGACCCCGAATCGGTGGACTTCCACGAGATCGCCCGACGCGGGGATACCGAGGTGATGGAGGTCTTCCTCCAGGCCGGGCTTCCCCCGGACCTGAAGGACCCCCGGGGCTTCACCCTCCTCATGATCGCGGCCTACGGGGGGCACCAGGCCATGGTGGACCTCCTGCTGGAGGCCGGGGCCCAGGTGGACGCTCCGGACCCCGCAGGGAACTCCCCCCTCATGGGCGTCTGCTTCAAGGGGCATCAGGAGCTGGGCCTCCACCTCCTGGAACGGGGGGCGGATCCGAACCACCGGAACCACTCGGGACTCACTCCCCTCCTCATGGCCGCCATGTTCAACCAGGTCCGGATCGCCCGGGCCCTCCTGGAGCGGGGCGCCGATCCGTCGGTCACCGACCCCCGGGGGTGGACGCCCCTGGAGATCGCCCGCAGCCAGGAGCTGGAGGAGTTCGTGGAGCTCCTGGAGGACCGGGGTGCCCCGGACGGGTGATGGGTCTCCGTTACCCATCCACCCCCCGGTCGTGACGGCCGTCCCCTTCCCTCCGCCGCGCGGGTCCGCGAACCTCCGCTCACCATGCGTCTTCCCTTCCTCCCTCTCTTCCTGGTCCTCCTGCTGGTGTTCCCAGAACGCGGGAGCGCCGGCGCCCCTGGGGGTTCGGACCCCGGCCGGGATCTCCCCCTTCTCTGCTCGGCCGGGGAGGAGGATGCGCTCTCCGAGCCCTGGAAGGGGGTCCTCCAGCTCCTGGCGGAGGGGCGAGCCGCTTACCCGGCCGAGGCGCGCATGGCCCGGTATCGGGAGGCGGAAGGGGTAGCGGAGTCCCGCCTTGCCCGGGATCCGGAGGATGTGGACGCGCGGTGGTGGCGGCTGGCCACCTGGGGGCTCCAGGTGGACGAGTCCTCCGCCCGGGGAAAGATCCGGCTGGCCCGACAGATCCACGGAGAGGCCGTGTGGCTCCTGGAACGGGAGCCCGACCACCCCGGCGCCCATCACGCCATGGGACGCCTCCATGCGGGGATCCTGCGGTTGAACCCGGTCCTCCGGTTCTTCGCTCTCCGGGCGGTGGGAGAGGAGGAGCTGAGGGGCGCGAGCTGGGAGGGGGCGGAGGTCCACCTCCGGAGGGCGGTGGAAGGGGAACCGTGCACCCTGCACCATCGATACGAGCTGGCCCGCGTCCTCCAGGATCAGGGGAAGGAGGCGCAGGCCCGCCGGGAGGTGGGGTTCCTGCTGGCGCTGGAGGACCGGGGTCCCATGGATCCGGTGATCCGGGCCCGGGCGCGGGTCCGGTGGGAAGAGATGGCCGACGGGCCCTGAGACCCCCGGGTCAGGGGGTCCCCGAAGTCTCCCCCACCAGGACCAGGCTTGTGCCCTCCGGATGGACCGCCAGGCGACTCCACCGCACCCCCTCGGGTCCCACCGGACCCAGGTCCGTCCACTCCTCCCCTCCCGGCAGGAGGGCCAGGATCCGGCGCCCCGACGCCATGAGGAGGACCCCGTCGGGGGTCCAGGCGTGGTGGCTGCCTCCGTCCGGGGTGCGGATGAGGCGCCGGTGGCGACCCGTCTCACCGTCCAACTCCCGGATCCAGCTCTCCCCCTCCTCCACCTCCACGAAGCTCACCGCGTTCCGGCCCGGGATGCGCTGGAGGGAGGGCCCGATGCCCTGGAAGACCATCTCGGCCTCCCCGGTGAGGCGGTCCGCCACCTGGAGGGTGGCCGGGTCGCCCAGGACGAAGAGGGCCACCCGATCCCCCTCCAGCCAGGCCTGGTAGCCCACGGGCGCGAGGTCGGGAAGGAGGAGCCCGGGGTCGGTCCCGTCCATCCCGAAGCGCCAGAGGCGCTGGGTGCCGTCCGCCTCCACCCGGATCACCGCAACGCCGCCGTCGGCCAGCGGGGTGGGGGAGTACTCGCTCTCCTCCGGGGTCCGGGTCACCGCCTCCCGGGTGCCGGAGGCCGGATCCAGTCGATGGATGTCGGTACGGCCGGAGGCGTCGCCGGCGGTGTAGAGGACCCATCGCCCGTCGGGGGTGAAGTGGGGCTGGTTGTCGTAGGCCTCGGGGCGGAGGGTGAGGTTCCGGGGCTCCCCCACCCGGAGCCCGGCCCCGGCGTCCCCCTGGATCTCCGCCACCCAGAGGTCGGTTCCCGGGGGTGCCGTGACGGGGGGAGGGTCGGTCTCCGCCGCACCCGGATCCCCGGCCACCGACGAGGGGGCGCGGGGGTCCGGATCCGGCTCCTCCCCGGCGGTGCAGGCGGCGAAGGGGAGGGCGGCCAGGACCACCAGGGCGAGGGGGGGAGCGGCGATGGGGCGGCGGACCACCGCCCCGGGGGAGGCGGCGGCACGGAGGGGGAGGTGCGGCGGCCGAGGAACCATCCAAAGGGCCTTGGGAAGGGGGGAGGGGGGAGGGGTCGGCGGGAGCGGCGCGGTTCCCGACAGTGGCGCGAAGGTTCCGACCAGGGCAAGGGGTGTGGGTCCGCTCCCTGGTTTCCCGGGGCCGGAGGCCCTACCCTTCCGCCCACCCCCTTCCCACTGCCGGCGGAGCCGTCGTGGCGGCCCCGTTGCGGCGCCCCTCGTGGGGCGCCCCTCGTGCGGCGGCCCCGGTCTGCGGGTCGACCCCACAGCCCGGGGTGCCGTGGGAGGCCCGCCCCTGCTCCGGAGGAGTCCCATGTCCCCCATCTCCCTCCCCCGCTTCCGCCGAATCGACCCGGCCCGGCGGCGTGCCCCGGCCCGGATCCACTCCCTTCGAACCCCTCTGGCGATCCTGGTCGGGGTCGTCCTGGTGGCGGGATGCAGGGAGGCCCTGCCGCCGCCCCCCGAGGCCCCTCCCGAAGAGGCCCGGATCCCGCTGTCGCCCACCGGGGACGCCCTCCCTGCGGCCCTCCTGGGAGAAGCCCCTCCCCTGGGGGGGATCCCCGTGAACTACGAGCCGGCCAACCCCGCCTCGGTGGGGTACCTGGCCGTCCCCGAGGGGGAGGGACCCTTTCCCTCCGTGGTCCTCATCCACGAGTGGAACGGGCTGGTGGACCGGGTGCGGGAGGTGGCGGATGCCCTGGCGGCGGAGGGGTACGTGGCCCTGGCCGTGGACCTCTTCTCGGGGAGGACCGGGTCCAACCCCCAGGAGAACATGGCGCTGGTTTCGGAGGTCCGGGAGGATCCCGGGGCCATGATCGCCAACCTGGACGCGGCGGTGGCCTTCCTTCGGGCCCGACCCGATGTGACCGGGCGGGTGGGGGCCATGGGGTGGTGCTTCGGAGGGGGGGTGGCCCTCTCCTTCGGGCTGGACGGCGAGCACCACGAAGCCACGGCCATCTTCTACGGGCAGCTCCTGGACGACCCCGAGGCGCTGGCCCACCTGGACCACGAGGTCTACGGGACCTTTGCACGGGAGGACCAGGGGCCCAGCCCCGAGCAGGTGGAGCGCTTCCGGGAGGCGCTGGACGCCGCCGGAGTGGCCCACGACCTCCACATCTACGACGAGGTGAACCACGGCTTCTGGCTCCACG
>JBJHCB010000158.1:0-6414 GCA_050485805.1 Gemmatimonadota bacterium
GGCCCCCAGGTCGATCCCGGTGCGGAAGTGGAGCCAGTGGGCACAGCTCCGGTGCCCGCCCGCCTTCCAGCCTCCCCGGCGGTCGAACTCCGCCAGCAGCTCCAGGAGGCGCTGCGTGGCGGCGCCGATGTGGGCCGCCAGGGTGCAGATCTCCTCCCCCAGCGCTTCCACCACCTCGTCGTCGCGGTCGCGACGGCCTGCGGACCTTTCCGCGGAAACGCGCAGGGGGGGCGAGGCGGGCTCCCCACCGTACCGGGCCGCGCGTTCCCGAGCGACGGTCCACATCGGCTCCCGGGACGCCGCCCACCCATCCACCGACCCGACCCCCGACGCAGTTCCGACCATGAGACACCTCCCAAGCGCATAACGGGACAATCACTTACCCAATATACGCGGGGGGTGGACGACCCCCTGGAAGGCCCCCGGGACCGCCAGGGACGGGGGGGTGGCTCGGTGCGGGGTGGATCGGGAAGCCGAGGGCCGTCAGAGGGTCACCGGAGGCCGTCCACGGACCCGAATCCCGTCCATCTCGCACGGGCACGACCGCGACGGCCGAAAACTGTCCATGGCGGATTGGGACGCGTTGCGGATTGGGCTGCCTTGCGGATCGGGATGCGTTGCGGGTCGGCACGCCTTGCGGATCGGGACGCGCTGAGGATCTGGACCCACCCCCTCCCCTGCCGGGACCGGAGATGTCGACCGGACGGGCACCCTCCCGCCCCACTGAACCCCGGACCGACCCGCCCCAAAGGAAGGAGCCCGACCCCGGTCCAGCGGGCTCCGCAACCCGCCGACTTGCTACCATGAAGGGCTCCGCCCACCTTTCAGGGACTGGGCAGCTGGCCCGTCGTCTAATGGCAGGACACCGGTCTTTGGAACCGGCGGTGGTGGTTCGAATCCACCCGGGCCAATGTTCGTTTCCCTCTCCAGGCCGCAGGATCGTGGGTGTTCCGAAGTACCGCTCCCTCATCGCGCTGAGCCTCCTCCCGCTCCTGGGGGGAGCGGCGGAGCCCGGGTTCGAAGGGCGGCACGCCTCTCCCCCTCCTCCGGCCCCTGGGGCCTGGACCGCCCCCGGGCAGTTCGCCGACTCCGCGGCCGTCCACCGCTCCGCCCGGAACGCCCAGGCCCGATTCGAGCGGATCCGGGTCCAGTACGCCCCCTGGTCCACCTGGCCCTCCGGCGGCCCCTGCGACGAGACGGTGGGGCGGTTCTGCCTCCGCTTCCCTCCGGTGCCCCGGGGCGGCTGGTCCGACGATCCCACCTGGCTTCCACCTCCGGAGGCCGCGGAGGTGATCGTGGCCCGGGAGGAACTCCTCATGGAGCTGGCCCGGGTGGCCCGTGAGCAGCCCGGGAATCATTGGGTGAAGGGACAACGGGTCCGCTACCTGGGGGAGGCGGGCCGCTGGGAGGAGGCGCTGGAGGTGGCCCGGGCCTGCCGGGTGCCGCGGGCCGGTTGGTGTTCCGGGCTGGAGGGGCTGGCCCTCCACCACCTGGGCCGGATCGGGGAGGCGGAAGCGGCCTTCCGCCGGGCCCTGGACGAGCTTCCGCCCCCCGAGCGGGAGCGGTGGCTGGACCTGGGGTGGGTGGTGGACCGGGATGCCTGGGGGGATCTCCGCCGGGCGGAGGGAGCCGAGAAGTCGGCCCTCACGGACCGGATCTGGGGCTTCTCCGACCCCCTCTTCCTCCTGGACGGGAACGCCTTCCGTACCCTTCACCTGTCCCGGCGGGTGGAGGCGGAGATGCAGGCCGAGGCCCGGAACCCCCATGGCCTCTCCTGGGGAAGGGACATGGAGGAGATGTTGATCCGCTACGGACCCGAGGTGGCCTACGAGCGGGTCCGGGACCGGAGCATCGTGCCGGGGCCCGTGCCGGTGGTGGGCCGCTATGACCCCTTCTCCCGGGGGCTCGTCCCCTCGGCCCGGGGCCTCCGGGATCCCGCCACCGCCCCGGCGGAGGCCTTCACCACCACGGAGCGCCGGGTCCGCTCCCGCCACGCCCCCCCGGCGGCGCCCACCATCCACGCCCTCGCGCCCCAGGTGGCCCGCTTCCGGAGGGGGGAGGGCATCCTGGTGGTGGCCGCCTGGGAGCTCCGCCACCCCGTCCCCACGGGACCCGACTCCGCCGATGTCCGCCCTCCGGCGGAGGTCCTGGAATCGGGGGCCTTCCTCCTCCCGGTGGAGGACCCCCGGCGAGACGCCCTCCGGAGGGGGAACGGGCGGGTCTGGGACGATGGGAGGGGCGGGGGGATCCGGGGGGTGGCCACGGTGGAGGGGAAGCCGGAGGGACAGCTCCTCTCCCTGGAGGTGCTGGATCGAACGGGACACCGGGCCTGGCGCCACCGGGAGGGGCTCACCATGGACCCGCGGCACCGGGACGTGGTGGCCATCTCCGACCTCCTCCTCCTGGAGGCGGACGGGCGTGCCTCCGTGTCTTCGGGGTCGACCGCTCCGGAGTCCTCGCCCGAAACGCTGGAGGAGACCCTCCCCCGGGCCCTCCCGGGCGTTGCCGTGGCCGCCGGTCCGGTGGAGGTGGCGTGGGAGGTCTATGGCCTCCCCTCCGAGGTGGACCGCCTCCGGTTCCGGGTCACGGTGGAGCCCGAGGGGCGGGGGCTCCTCCGCCGCGCCGGCGAGGCCCTTCGGTTCCTCTCTCCCCCGGCGCCGGTGGAGATCCGTTGGGAGGAAGGACGACCGCCACCCCCGTCCGGCCCAGCCGGGGAAGTCCCGGTCTTCCGGAGGGTGCAGCTGGATCTCTCCGGCGTGGAGCCCGGGAGCTACCGCCTCACCCTCTCCCTGGCCCTCCCGGGACGCACGGAGACCGTGTCGAGCCGGCTGCTGGAGGTGGCCGAGGGGGAGATGGAGCGGTAGGGGGATGGGCGGGTGTGACGGGTCCGTGACGGGATCGTCATGCCCTGGTGGGAGGGAGGTGCGAGGGTAAAGGGGTACCCCATCCTCCCTCTACTCCGTAGCCATCGTGTTCTCCTCCACTCCCCGAGGCGGGTCGTCGTCCCTCCCGACCTCCCGCCTCCTGGGTTTCCGACCCCTGATCACCCCTCTTCTCGCCTCCGCCTGCCTGGCCTGCTCCACCCTGGCCCTTCCGGCGGACCTCCGGGCCCAGAACACCCTGGTTCCCGAGGGAATGCCCCGGTACGAGCCCACGGGATATCCGGACCGGATCATCCTCACCTTCGCGGGGGACCCGGCGTCCTCGCAGGCGGTGACCTGGCGGACGGGGACGTCGGTGGCCGAGGCCGTGGCCGAGATCGCCCTGGCCGGGGATTCCCCGGGCCTCCATCTCGACGCCCGGAGGATTCACGGCGAAACCCGGGCGCTGGAAGCGGAGAACGGCCTGGCCCACCACCATTCCGTGACCTTCACCGGCCTCCGCCCGAACACCCTCTACGCGTACCGGGTGGGGGGCCAGGGGACGTGGAGCGAGTGGTTCCAGTTCCGCACCGCCAGTCAGACCTTCACCCCCTTTTCCTTCCTGTATTTCGGGGATGCCCAGAACGCGGTGAAGTCCCACTTCTCCCGCACCATCCGGCAGGCGGCCCTGGATCTTCCCGACGCCCGCCTCATGGTGCATGCCGGGGACCTGGTGAACCTCCGGGAGGGGAACCACGACGACGAGTGGGGCGAGTGGTTCGAGGCGGGGGGATGGCTCCACGGGATGATCCCCAGCGTTCCCGCTCCCGGAAACCACGAATACGTGGACGGGGTGGATGACACGGGGCGGGAGTGGCGGATCCTCTCCCCCCACTGGCCCGCCCAGTTCACCCTCCCCCGCAACGGGCCCGAAGGGATGGACGGGACCGCCTACCACGTGGACTTCCAGGGGGTGCGCTTCATCGTCCTGAACTCGGTGGAGGCGGTCTACGACGATGCCCCGGACCGGGTGGAGGACCAGGCCCGCTGGCTCGAGGGCATCCTCCGGGACAACCCCAACCGCTGGACGGTGGCGGCCTTCCACCACCCGGTGGTCTCCGTGGCCCGGGGGCGGGACAACCCCTCCCTGCAGGAGCACTGGCAGCCCCTGTTCGAGGAGTACGGGGTGGATCTCGTGATGCAGGGGCACGACCACAGCTACGGCCGGGGATCCAACCTGGCCGAAGGAACCATGGCGTGGGACGGGCCCTCCGGGACCATGTACGTGGTCTCGGTGGCGGGCCCCAAGATGTACTTCGCGTCGGAGGAGGCCCTGGAGGCCTTCCACCGGGTGGGGGAGGACACGCAGCTCTACCAGATCATCCGGGTGGAGTGGGACCGGCTCCTCTTCGAGTCCCGCACCACCACCGGGGGGCTCTACGACGCCTTCGAGCTCCACAAGGTGGAGGGGGGGCCGAACCGTTTGGTGGACCTCCGGCCCACCGACGCCGAACGGTTCTGTGAGCGCCCCGACATCCCCGGTTACCGGGACGACCGCTGCTGGGAGGGGACGGACTTCGTCCGGCCGGAGGGGAGCGGCGGGGGGTGAAGTTCGCCCGGTGGCGCCCGACCCCGGGGGACGGATCGGCCCGGGGCCGGTCTCCCGAGGGGGTTGCCAGGGGGTTGCCAGGGGTTTGCCAAGGGGTTGCCAAGGGGGCAGGGACCCCGTCACCCTCCTTCCCATGGACAGCCGATCCGTTCCTTCCTCTCTCGCCTTCCGGCCGATCCCCGGGCCGGACCGAGTGCCTCCCTTTCGCCGGGGGAGGGCAGGGTGACCGAGCTCCAGGCCCTCGTCCTGGGCTTCCTCCAGGGCGCCACCGAGTTCCTGCCCGTTTCCTCCTCGGGGCACCTGGTCATGGGCCAGGAGCTTCTGGGGATCGTCCTTCCGGGGATCACCTTCGAGGTGGTGGTCCATGTGGCCACCCTCCTCTCGGTGGTGCTGGTCTACCGGAAGCGCCTCTGGGACCTGGTCCGGGGAACCCTGGTGGATCGGGACCGGGAGAGCTGGCGCTACGTGGGCCTCCTGGCGCTGGCCACCCTGCCGGTGGCGGTGGTGGGGCTCACCCTGGGGGACCGGGTGGAGGCGGCCTTCGAGTCGCCGGCGACGGTGGGGCTGGCGCTCCTCTTCACGGGGACCTTCCTCTTCTCCACCCGCTGGGCCCTTCTCCGGAGCGCGAAGCCCGTCTTCGGATGGAGGACCGCCCTGCTGGTGGGGCTGGCCCAGTGCGTGGCCCTCCTTCCCGGCGTGTCCCGGTCTGGGGTCACCGTCACCGCCGCCCTCTGGCTTGGCGTCTCCCCGGTGGAGGCGGCGGCCTTCTCCTTCCTCCTCTCCATCCCCGCCATCGCCGGGGCCGCGGTCCTGCAGGCCCCCGGGCTGGGGCAGGCGGTGGGTGAGGTGGGGATGGGACCCCTGGCCGTTGGATTCGGGGTGGCGGCGGTGACCGGGGTCCTGGCCATCCACCTCTTCGTCCGGATGCTCCGAAACCGCTCCTTCCCCCTCTTCGCCCTCTACTGCTGGGGCGTGGGCCTTCTCTTCCTGGCTTGGCTCTGGATCCGGTGACCGATTCCCGGCTCTCCGGGGGGACCGGGGGAGGAGGCGCGGGGTCCAGGCCGGAGGGGGGAGAGGCCCTCGTCGGGAGGGGCGGATCCCCTTGTCCTCTCCCCTGGAGTCGCTAGGTTTCTGGGCTGTTACTGTGCACGACCTCCCGATCACGCGACCCAGGCGACCACAGGCGGCGACGAGAGCATGGACGAGACGGTGGGGCGGGGGCCCCTCCTCCTCCTTTCCGGGCGGGCCAATGAGCCCCTCTCCCGGGAGATCGGAGAACTGCTGGGGAGGCCGGTGGATGCGGCGCACATCCGGAATTTCGCCGACGGCGAGATCTTCGTCCGGATCGACCGGAACGCCCGCGGGCGGGATGTGATCATCATCCAGCCCACCGTGGCCCCCGCCGACAACATCATGGAGCTCCTGCTCCTCATCGATGCGGCGAAACGCGCCTCGGCGGCCCGGATCACGGCGGTGATCCCCTACTTCGGATACGGTCGCCAGGACCGGAAGGACCAGCCCCGGGTGGCCATCGGCGCCAAGCTGGCGGCCAACCTGGTGGTCACGGCCGGGGCCGACCGGGTGCTGGGGATCGACTTCCACCAGCACCAGATCCAGGGGTTCTTCGACATCCCCGTGGATCACCTGTACGCGGCCCCGGTCCTGACGAAGTACTTCCTGGACAAGGGGCTCGAGGACCTGGTGGTGGTGGCCCCCGACGTGGGCTCCGCAAAGATGGCCCGGGGCTTCGCCAAGCGCCTGGGGGCCACCTTCGCCATCATCGACAAGAGGCGCCCGGCCCCGAACCAGGCCGAGGTCCTGTCCGTGGTGGGGGATGTGAAGGACAGGAACTGCATCATCACCGACGACATGGTGGACACCGCGGGCACCATGTCGTCCGCCGTCCATGCGCTGAAGGATCGGGGCGCCCGGACGGTCTACGCC
>JBJHCB010000159.1:0-6407 GCA_050485805.1 Gemmatimonadota bacterium
GGCGTGGAAGACCCGGAGCCGGGTCTCGCCGTCGAGCTGCACCGCCACCTTCCCGTCCCGCCCGCGCTGGCGTCGCATCAGCACGAGGCCGGATCGCCCCTCCAGCTCGGCGGGGAGGGGGAAGAGGTCGGACCGGCGCACCCGGACGCGGGTGCCTTCGGGGAGGAAGGGGATGCGGATCATGTCGGGTCGATGGAGTGGGAGGGGTGGGTCAACCGGCCGACGCCAGGTCCGGGACCTGGACGCCCCGGGTGATCTGCCGCATGACGTATCGGGCCACTTCCTCCGGAGAGGCCGAGTCGCGCCGGGCGACGATCCGGGCGACCCCGATGCGCCGCCCGTCGGCGCACACAAGGCTGAGGAAGGCGGCGGGGAAGGACGGGGTGCTCTCCTCCTGGCCCCGCCATGCCTCCGGCGGCTCCTTGGAGCTTCCGGGGATGTCGCTCCCCTCCACCGAGATCCCCACCACCGCCACCCGCACGTCCCCGGAGGAGAGGGATCGGACCAAGGAGGGGAGCTCCGTCTCCTCTACGGGGACGGTGGCCAGGAAGGAAGGGATGCCGTTCACCAGGAGCGCCAGGGAGACCCCCACGTATCCATCGGGGAGGCGGCCTTCCCCCGGCTCCGCCAGGGCGGCCCCGTCCGGGGTTTCCGGAGGCGTGGGGGGGGAGAACTCCCCCCCGGGGGACAGCAGGTTCCCGCCGTCTGCGTCGTCCCCGGGCTCGAGGACGCTGAAGAGGACGGGGTACTCCGGGCTGACGAAGGCGTTGGGTTCGGTCATGGGCGTCCTTGAAACTGCCCGGAGATTCCCTGTCGAGCAACGGGGGGAGGGACTAGATTGCCTCGGCAGTGGACGGGACCTGCGCTCGGGAAGACCCCTCCGAGATGTGGTACCCCGGAGGCGGGGGCGGGTCCCCCGGACGGTGCGTCATGGGCATCTATCGAGACATGCTGGGGGTGGCGCTCCGCCGTCCCACCGCCTGGCCCGCCCTTCTGGGGCTGGCCTGGGCGGCACGACGGCGGGGGTGGTGGCGACGTCCCCCCTTCCTTCCGCTCCCCCCCGCCTCCTACCTTCGGTGGCGCATGGAGACCGCCTACGGGGCCGCCGATGCGGCTGCCCCCCTGGAGGAGACGGTGCGCTACCTCCGCTGGGCCGCGCGGATGCGCCGCGGGGCCTGACCCCTCGGACGGACCGGTTCCCATGGGCAAGTTCCTCCTTCTGGTCCTGGTGGGCCTGGCCGTGGCGTTCTCCGTGGAGAGCTCACGGGCCGTTCTCCTGGAGCGGATGGGGCCCCTGGCGAATCCCGGGTACCGCTGGATCACGAACCAGGAGCTGGGCCGCATCGTGGAGGACCTGGAGACCCATCAGCAGAGCCGGGGAGAGCTCCCCATCGGGAATCGGGGGGAGTTCGATGCCTGGTTGGCCAGCCGGTACCCCCAGGAGCGCTCCCGACAGGACGCCTGGGGGACGCGCTACCGCGCGGAGCTGTCCGGACGGGACGGCTTCCGGGTGATCTCCGCAGGACCGGACGGGGAATTCGGAACCGACGACGACCTCTGGCGCGAAGGGGCGCGGACCGCCCCGGGCCCCCGCCCGCGCTGATCCCCTTCCACGCCGACTCTCCCGGGACCGCCTCCTGCCCATGCTCACCGTCAGCCCGGATCTGCTCCTGGTGGTCGGCCCCGGCCTCCTGCTGGTCATGGCCATGGCCGAGACGTCCGTGCCGGCCGGGCTCCTGGTTCCCGCTGGGGTCGCCCTGGCCCTGGGCGCCTTCCTGGCTTCCCAGGGGTATCTCTCCCTCCCCTGGGTCGTGGTGGCAGCGGGGGTGGGGGGGCTCGTGGGGGATTCCCTGGGGTTCTGGCTCGGGCGGAAGGGCTTCTCCCGGCTCCTCGACTCCCGGGGTGCGGCGGCACGGATGGCCCGGCGATACGAGGGACTGGCGGCTCGGATGTACCGCCGGTCCCCCATCGTGTCCGTCACGCTGGCCCGGACCATCTCCTTCGTCCGCACCCTCATGCCCGCCTCCGCCGGCATGAGCGGAATGACCTGGCCCCGCTTCCTGGTCTTCGACCTCCTGGGGGTCCTGGCCTGGCTCGCCTTGTACACCGCGGTGGGGATCCTGGCGGGGGAGAGCTGGAAGGTGGCCAGCACCCTCCTGGGGACCGGGTGGGCCGCACTGCTGGCCGGGGTGGCCCTCGGGGCATGGATCCTCTCCCGGCTCCGCCGGCCGCATCCCGGGGAGATGGAGCTCCTGGAGGCAGCCCTCGACGGATCGGGGGAGGAGGCCACCCCCTCCTCCCGGTCCCCCTGAGGCCCCGGATGCCCCGGGACCCCCAGGCCCCCGCAGGGCCGCGGTTTCCCCCGTCGGACCAGCCCCGGGTCCGGCCTCCGCTCCAGGTGGGGCTCACGGGGAACGTGGCCTCGGGGAAGTCCACGGTGTCCCGGGTGTGGGCCGATGCGGGGATTCCGGTGGTGAGCGCCGACGACCTGGCCCGGGAGGCCGTGGCCCCGGGCTCTCCCGGCCTGGGGGAGGTGGTGGAAGCCTTCGGCCCGGAGGTGGTCCGGGGCGATGGCACGCTGGACCGGGACGCCGTCCGGGACCGCGTCTTCCGGGACCCGGCGGCCCGGGAGCGGCTCGAGGGGATCCTCCACCCCCGGATCCGTGCCCTCCGGGCGGAGTGGATCCGGGCCCGGGAAGCCGAAGGCGTGCCTCTCGTGGTGAGCGAGATCCCCCTCCTCTTCGAGACGGGGCTCCAGGAAGAGGTGGACATCGTGGTCTTCGTGGACGCGCCGGAGGTCGAGCGGAGGCGGCGCCTGGTGGAGGACCGGGGGATCCCCCCGGAGGAGGCGGAGCGCATCATGGCCTCCCAGGGTGAACCGGCGGAGAAGCGCCGTCTCTCCCATCACGTCCTGGTGAACGACGGGTCCCGGCAGGCGTTGGAGGAGGGGGCCCTCTCCCTCCTGGAGGTGCTCCGGGGAAAGGAGGACGGCCTCCGCATGGACCTCCATCTCCACACCCGGGGATCCTGGGACTGCCTGTCGGACCCCGAAGCGGTCCTGGCCCGGGCCCGGGAGCGGGGGATCGGTCGGATCGCCATCACCGACCACAACCACCTGGGGGTGGCGCTGGACATGCACGGGAAGTACCCCCATGCCGTGATCCCCGGCGAGGAGGTGAAGACGGCGGAGGGAATCGACGTCATCGGCCTCTATCTGTCCGAGGAGATTCCCAAGGGGACCCCCATGGAGGAGACCTGCGGGCGGATCCGCGCCCAGGGGGGGATCGTGTACCTCCCCCACCCCTACGCGGCGGGAAAGGGGGGCTCGGGACGGTACGCCGAGGCGCTGGCCCCCCAGGTGGACGTGGTGGAGGTCCTGAACGCCCGGGTCCGGTCGCGGGAACGGAACCGGAAGGGGCTGGAGCTGGCCCGACGCCGGGACCGGCTCCACGGGGCGGGTTCCGACGCCCACACCGTGGGTGAGGTGGGGAACGCCTTCGTGTCGGTCCCCTGGCATCCGAACCGGCCCGGGGCGCTCGTGGAGGCGCTGGGTTCGGCGCGGATCCACGGGCGACGGGCCCCCCTCCACGTCTTCCTGGCCTCCAACTGGGCCAAGCTCCGGAAGCGGCTCCCCTGACACCGCCTTGACCCCTGCCGGCCGCCGTCCGACCTTCCGGGCGCCATGACCGACACCATTCCAGACCACCGCCTGCCCCCCCTTCGGACGATCCTGGAGCACCTGGATCGGGCCCGCCGGGTCGTCCTCACCACCCACATCAACGCCGATGGGGACGGCACCGGGAGCGAGGCCGCCCTCCTGGAGCTCCTCCGCCACCGGGGTGTGGAGGCCCGGGTGGTGAACCCCACCCCGTTCCCGGAGCTCTTCCGGTTCCTCCTCCCCGATCCCCCGGCCACTGGCGACTGGGTGCTGGACGTCACCACCCCGGAGGCGGCGGAGTGGTGTGCCTCCGCCGATCTCTGCGTGGTGGTGGACACCGGGGAGGTGGGCCGGATCGGACGGGTGAAGCCCCTGGTGGAGGACCTCACGATCCTCATCATGGACCATCATCCCCCCGGGGATCGGCCCCTGGAAGGTCCTGCCCTGCGGGACACCACCGCCGCCGCCGTGGGCGAGCTGGTCCTGGACCTGGTTCGCCTGGCCGGGGGGCCCTGGACCCGCCCCGTGGTGGAGGGGCTCTACACCGCCATCCTCACCGACACCGGCTCCTTCCGCTTCTCCAACGCCACCCCCGGGGCCCACCGGGCCGCGGCGGAACTCATCGCCCGGGGAGCGTCCCCCGACGTGCTCCACCGGCGGATCTACGAAGCGGTGCCCCTCCGGCGGTTCCGGCTCCTGAGGGCGGCGCTGGCCCACCTCGCCACATCGGAGGACGGCCGCGTGGCCTGGATCACGGTCCCCCCGGAGGCCTACCGGGAGCTGGGGTGCGATCCCGGAGACCTGGAGGGGCTGCCGGACTACCCCCGGGCCCTGGAGGGGGTGGAGGTGGCCCTGGTCTTCCGGGTGGTCCACGACGGGATCAAGGTCTCCTTCCGGTCCAACGGAGCGGTGGACGTGAACCGCCTCGCCAGGGACTTCGGGGGGGGAGGGCACGTGCGGGCCTCCGGCGCCCTGGTGGGAGGAAGCCTGGAGGAGGTCCGGGAGCGGGTGGTCGCCGCCGCCGGAGCCGCGGCGCGGGAGGCCGCGGACGAGGCCGCCCAGGGGGAGGCCCCCGGAACCGGGACGGGGGCGGAGGCGTATGTTCCAACCCGGGGCTGACGTCCCCGGGGAGCCGCCCCCGCCCCCGTCCCCTCCCCGTCCGACGCCTCCATCGCCGACTCCATGAATCCGCCCTCTTCGGGCCGGGAGACCGCCGGGACCGGCCCCGCACCCCTTCCGGCCGCCTCGGCCGACCCCGCCCGGTCGGTGCAGGGCCGCCCCCTGGACCCTCGCCTGGCGGGGGACCCCGGGGGCACCCCCGGGGGCCGCTCCGGGCCGCCTGGGCGGGCGTCGGGGGCCGGGAGGGGGGATCCCGGTGTCCCCGAGGCCCTTCCCCGTGCGGTGGGAACGCTCCTGGAGCACTTCTCCCCGGACCGGGTGGACCGCCTCTGGCTCTTTCCCCCCCATCGACGGGGGCGCAGGGAGCACGGCCTGGTGGCCGCCAGCGGATGGGCCGAAGGAAGCCCTCCGGCGGAGAGGGATGGCGAAGGGAGGGTCCTGGCCACCCTGGCCTACCGGGCGGAGGAGACGGGACGGGGTGTGACCTTCGAGAGTCGCTTCCGGGAAGAGGGGGAGGCTCCCGTGGACCGGCTCCCCCGGATCATGGCCGGCGTGGTCCGGCGGGCTCCCACCGGGGCGGGGGATCCCGCGGTGGCGGAAGGTCGGGGGGAGGTCCGCCGCTTGGCGGAGGGGCTCGGGGCCCTGGGGGTCCCCTGGAACCCACCCGGGGGGACCGGAGGGGCCGGGGATGGGGCAGCAGGCGACGGGTCGGGTGGGGGGGAGGGGAAACCGCAGGAGACGTCCAAGGGGAGGCACACATGAACTCCGGCGCACCTCCGGTCTCGCCCTTCGTCCGGCTCTTCGGCCGATACCTCCGGGAACAGGGGCTTCCCGTCACCCATCAGCGGGAGGCCGTGGCCGAAGTGGTGTTCTCCTCCGACGCCCACCTCTCCGTGGACGACATCGAGCGGATCCTCCGGGAGTCCGGGGAGCGCATCGGGAAGGCCACCATCTACCGCACCCTGGACCTCCTGGTCCGGAGTACCCTGGTGGCCGAGCACGACTTCGGCGAGGGCTTCAAGCGCTACGAGCACCGCCTCTCCCGGCAGCCGGACCACGACCACCTCATCTGTCTGGAGTGCGGGGGGGTCACCGAGTTCAAGAGCACGGAGCTCCGGGGCCTCCAGAACCAGGTGGCCCGGGAGCACGGATTCCGGACCGCCCGGCACAAGCTGGAGATCTACGGGCTCTGCCCGGACTGCCAGGCCGCAGGAGCGGAGCTCCCCGATGAAGGGTTGACCTGCCCCATCGAGACCGTCTAACATCGACGCCGCTCCCCGGGGGTCGGCAGAGGCGCCGGGCTCCCGGGCCCCGTCCCGGGTCGTCCCGGGACCCATCCACGTGGAGTCCACGATGCCGAACCGCCGCGATCCCAACGCGGAGGGTCGGGGTGCGGGGGACGTGTCCGGGGCCCCCGGGGACGTCCCTTCCATGCTTCCGGCCCCGTTCTCCCCCCACCTTCCGGAAGGCCTCGGTTCCCTCCCCTGGGAGCTTCCCCACTCCTTCCTCGGGCTCCAGGGTCCGGAGGCGGAGTTCGAGTCGGCCCGGGCGGTGATCCTACCCGTCCCCTACGAGTCCACCACCTCCTATTCCGGGGGGACCCGGAACGGGCCCCGGGCCATCGTGGAGG
>JBJHCB010000160.1:0-6399 GCA_050485805.1 Gemmatimonadota bacterium
GGCCCGGACTCCGTACGGGGTGCAGGTGGGCTTCCCGGCGCGCCTTCCGGGGCGGGCGCCGCCGGAGCCCGGTGGGGCCCGGTGGCGGATCGTCCTCCTGGCGGCGGCCGGGTTCCTGGTGGGGTTCGCCCCGGGGACCCTCCTCGCCCTCGCGTGGCGGGACCCCGGGGATCCCCCCACCCCGGTGGAGCCCGGGATCCTCGAGGTCCCCCTGGCCCAGGCGGGGTATCTGGTGAGCGGCCAGAGCTGGTACGGGCTCCGGGTGTTCACCGCCATGCTGGTGGACCTGGCCCGCCGGGGCCACGTGACGCTGGAGCGCTCGGGGGCCGAAGGGAGTCGGGGGGCCACCGAGGATGGAGGAGGGCTCGCTCCAGGGACCCTCGTGGTCCACCGGGTGGACCCGCCTCCGGCCGACGCCCTTTCGGCCACCGAGGAGCAGTTCCTGTCCGACCTCTCCGGACACGACTCCTTCCAGTCCTTTCTGGCGGCCTCCACCCGCGCCCAGACCGTGGCATGGCGGGGGGCCCGGTCCGACCTGGTCCGGTCCGGACACCTGGAGGCGCATCCCGAGCGGCTCAAGGGAGCGCTCGCGGCCTCCTTCCTCCTCCCAGTCATAGCGGGTGTGGCCGCCTGGCTTGCCGACTCCTCCGGCGCCACCGCCTTCCTGTGGGCGGGCGCCCTGGGCCTCATGCCCGGGCTCATGATCGCAGCGGAGGGGGGACGGTACCAACTCTCGGAACGGGGCGCGCGGCTCCGGGCCCGGATCCGGACGCGTCACCAGGAGCTCCGGGGGGAGCTTGAGGGTCTCCTGGAGGCGGACCCGGCGGACCCGGCGGGAGCGGCGGGCCTCCTGGCCCGTCACCTCCCCTTCCTCCTCCTGGATCCGAAGCTGAAGTCGGAGACTCTCCGGAAGGTGGAGTCCGCGGTCATGGAGTCGGGAGGCGCCCTGGAGCTCCCGGACTGGATCCACCGGGCCGTGGCCGGGACGGTGGGCTCCGGGGAGGGGGAGGGCGTGGAGATCCACCACCTCCTCTTCTTCCTCTGGATCTCCCAGACCTCCCAGCCCCGGATGCACATGACCTCCTCCTCCTCCGGCTCCGGGATGCCTGGAGGCTTCTCCGGCGGCGCGGGGATGTCCACCGGGGTGGGGGGAGGCGGGGGCGGGATGCGCTGAGTCCCGACGCACGTCCGGGGGAGAGGGGGGCGCGAGGGAGGGGCGCCACGAGTCCGGCATCGGCCTCGGCACGAGGTGGATTGCGGCACTCCCCCAAGAGGCCGACACTTCCCTGGGGTACCGACCTCGCCCCGCGCGTCCAGCGGGGTCCCGGCGGGCACGGAGTCGCGATCCTCCCGGGATGCGGGTCCACCACGGAGGCGCGCGCATGACCCGACATCCAGTTGCGGAGCGGGTGGCCCACTTTCTCTACGGGGTCACGCGGGGGACCCTCGTCGTCCGCCGGCGGACTCCTGCCGATCCGGACCGGGTCTGGCTCACCGTGGGGCGGCTCCTTCCCCATCCACCCTTCGAGCTCCGGCTCCACGACACGGTGGGGGGGCACCCCGCAGAGGGGGGGGGCGCCGTCTTCCACCTTCCCCCCGTCATGGCCCCCGCCGTGTCCTTGGAGCACGCCATGTTCCACACCCGGCTCCTGACCATCATGGTGCAGGCCCTGGAGGTCCGGATCTCGCCCATGGAGGGGGGGGCAGACGTGGAGGTGAGCGCGGACCTGGACCGGGAGGTGACGGTGGGCCTCTGGATGCTTCCCTTCCTTCTCGTGGGGGCCCTGCTCGCGGGCGCTGGGGGGGCCGCCTTCCTGCTTCCCCGCCTGGCCTCTTCCCTTCCGGGACTGGACGGGATCCCCCTGGCGCTCCTGGCGCCGCCGGCCGGCCTGGCGGTCCTGGTGGCCGTCCTACTCTGGTTCCGCTGGTACTGCCGCTTCGCCGTCCGAAAGGCCGGGGATCGCCTCCGTTGGATGCTGGCCCGCCTGGAAGAGGAGGCTCTCAGCCCCCTTCCGACGGGGCTGGGTCCTCCGGATGGGGATGGGGAGGGGATTCAGGTGGATGCCCAGACGGAGTCGGAGCCGGGTCTTCCCCAGGGCTGACGGCCTCTCGGGCCAGGGACAGCTCCTCTTCCGCGTCCTCCCGGTCCGGGGTCGCCATGGTCCGGGACCACTCCTGGAACTCGGCTTCCGCCATGTCCAGAGCCTCCATGGCCTCGCTGGGGAGCCCCACGAAGCGGAGGGCCATGGCCCAATGGGCCAGCACTTGCACGCGGGTCGCCGGAAAGAGGTGGAAGAGCCGGTCGTCCTCCTCCACCCGCCGGAGGAGCTCGAGGGCGGTTTCCTCGACTCCCTCCTGCCGGGCGATGGAGGACGCCACCACGGCGGTGGGGAGGAGGTCCGCCACCACCGGGTCCTCGGGAGGGTCGATGAAGATCCATGCGCACCCGTCCGCCAGGGCCCGCCGGTGGCGGGCGCGGGGAGCGGTTCGCATGAGGTCCCAGAGCTCCTCCCTCAGGGCACCCGCGTGGTACTCGATGAGCTCGGGGGCGAAGCGCCCTCCCCGATCCGCTTCGATGCGGATGGCCAGTTCGTCGTTCCCCAGCAGACGGGATCCGCCGAGCAGCCGGCTGTAGCTCACGGAGAGGGTGGCCAGGACCACGGCCACCAGCCCCAGGTTCAGGGCGGTCCGGACCAGGAAGGTGAGGGCACTTCCCACGAAGGGACGCTGCTCGAAGGGAGGGAGCCAGAGGGCAAAGAGATCGGGGGCGCTGAAGAAGATCTGGAGGCGCAGGACGTTGGCCAGGAGGAACCGCCCGATCTCTCCCCGGTCCGGGGCGTGGGGGGTGAGGAAGACCTCGGGCACGGTGGCCACGGCCACACCGAAGACCACCCACGCCGTAGCCAGGAAGGCCACGGCGAGCCCCAGCGCCCATACCACGGTCCGCCGGGCCAGCTTGCGACCGGGAAAGGGGCGGACGACCCCCACCTCCACCCCCCGCTCCAGGGAGGCCTTGGGCCGCAGGAGGAGTCCGGCCAGGACCAGGAGGATCCCGACTCCCAGGGCCAGGCCGAGCCATCCGCCGACCCGGTGGACCACGGCCAGCCCCAGGAGGAGGGTGGCGGGAGGAAGGAGGGAGAGGGGAAGACGCCGGGAAGGCGGGCGGTGCGCCTCAGGCGGATCGGGGGGGCGTTCCTCCCAGAGCTCGGCAAGGAGGGACTCCTTCCTCGGATCGGGCTCCTCCTCCTCCTCCATGCGAGTCTCCAGGACCGGGATCGCCCAGACCCGGAGGGGGTGGAGGGCGCGGCGGGCGGTGAGACCGTCGGGCTCCAGGGCTCGGTCCAAGAGGGGGTCGATGGCCTCTTGTAGCCCCTCGAAGAGGCGGTCCACCGCATGGCGGATCCCCGGAAGGTCGTCCCCCGCCACGGCGCGCCGTAGCGCCTTCCCGTTGTCCGTTCCCCGGCCCAGGCCGTGGGCCCGGAAGTAGGCGGCGCGACCGATCTGGATCAGGACCCGGATGAAGGCCAGGCTCAACAGGGCCCGGGTGGCGAAGACCAGGGTCTGCCCCAGGCGGTGCTGGGGGTCCGGGGCCAGACCCAGCCGGAAGAGGTCCGCCGCATCCAGGAGGATCTCGGTGTAGAGGAGGTTGTGGACCGAAAGGCGCCAGGCATCTCCCCACCCGGATCCCTCCAGCACGCCGGGCATGTGGACCATCACCCGTTGGAAGAGGATGGTCTGTCCCGCCAGATAGAGGGGGAGGGCCGCAAGGACCATAATGGTGGGGAGGTGGGCCACCACCGGGTCGGCCTCCCGATCCCGGAGCTGCATGTCGTCGTCCCTTCGGAACTCCAGGGCCAGTCCATCGGCCTGGATGATGAGGAGACCGAAGAAGGAGAGGGTGACGCACTGCAGGTAGACGGAGAAGCGGCCGAGCGGCAGAAGACCCGCCAGCGCCAGGGCGCCGAAGATGAGAAGGACTCCGAACCAGAACGGGAAGGTGGTGTGGCGGGCCACCACCAGTGTCTCCACCACCTCCTCCCCGAGGGACCGGATCACCGCCCGGAAGCCGCCGCGTCGCCTCGAGTCCGCCGTCACCGGGAACGGGGCATGGGGGTCTCCATGGAGGAGGAAGGGGGGACGGGCGCGGGCTCGACAACCGCCTGCCCAAGATGGGAGGGGACCCTTCGGCGAGCCAGATCCCAGGGGGTGGAGGCCGTCTCCTCGGGCGATGCCGGAACCGGGGCAAGAGCTCCGGTCGGAGGAGGGGACGGTGCGAGTGGGGGCGTAGGCGACGCGGGCCGCGGATCCCACGGCCATCACCGGGCCGCATGGAGGGAGGGCACGCCCAAACGTCGCCGTGGTGGATGTCTCCCCGCAGGTGGTCCCAAACTCCCATGGACGGTTCTGGAAGGGTGCGGTGGTGCGGGTCGGGGATGGGGAGAAATCGGGTCCATGGGTGGCCCCCGGCGGCCCCCTGGGGCCCGTCGCCCCCACTGGCCACCATCCAGCGAGCCAGCCCCCCGTCCTCGACGGTCCTGGGGGCCTTCCAGGGGGCCGTCCACCCCCCGCGTATATTGGGTAAGTGATTGTCCCACTATGCGCTTGGGAGGTGTCTCATGGTTCGGGTTGCGTCGGGGATCGGGTCGGTGGATGGGTGGGCGGCGTCCCTTCGGTCCGGTGTGCTTCACACGCAGGAGTCGGAGCTCCCTGCAAGCCGGCTCACCCTCCCCGCACGGCATCCCACCTTCCTCGCCCGGGAGGTCGCCATCGGGTACGGTGGGAAGCGGGCCGCGAGCCGGGCCCCGACGCCGGCCGCGGCCCTTCTGCGCGTTTCCGCGGAAAGGTCCGCCGGCCTCCGTGACCCCGAGGACGAGGTAGTGGAGGCCCTGGGGGAGGAGATCTGCACCCTGGCGGCCCACATCAGCGCTGCCACGCAGCGCCTCCTGGAGCTGCTGGCGGAGTTCGACCGCCGGGGAGGCTGGAAGGCGGGCGGGCACCGGAGCTGTGCCCACTGGCTCCACTTCCGCACCGGGATCGACCTGGGGGCCTGCCGGGAGAAGGTGCGGGTGGCCCGGGCGCTGGAGGGGCTTCCCGAGACGCGGGCCTCCATGGGACGGGGCGAGCTCTCCTTCTCCAAGGTCCGGGCCCTCACCCGGGTGGCCACCGGGGAGACGGAGACGGAGCTGGTGCCCATTGCCCGGAAGCTCACGGCGGGGGAGCTGGAGCGGGTGATCCGGAGCTGGTCCGAGGTGGACCGGGGAGGGGACGAGGGGGAGGTGGAGCGGAGGCGGCACGCCCGCCGGTATCTCGCGGTGGCGCCGGACGGGGCGGGGATGTACGTGGTGCGGGGGTGCCTCACGCCGGAGGTGGGCGCCCTCCTCATGCGGGCGGTGGAGGCGGCGTCGGACGCGCTCTTCCGACCGGGGGAGACGTGGAGCGGGGCGGGAGGCCGGCGGGGCCCGGTAGGTGCGGAGGTGACGCCCCGGCAGCGGCGGGCGGATGCGCTGGGGCTCCTGGCAGAGCGGGCCCTGGCGGCGGGATTCGGGGGGAGGGGGGAGGAGGTGGTGTCGGAGGTGGAGGAGTCGGCGGGGGAGGCGGAACCTGGTGCCACGAAGGCCCCGGGGAGCACGGCCGAGGCCCCGGGGCGTGCGGCCGCTCCCCGGATGGCCCACCGGCCCGGGCCACCCGACCGGCCCAACCGGCCCGAGCCAACCGAGCCAACCGAGCCACCCCTCAGCGGCACCCGTGCGGAGCGCTACCAGGTGTTCCTGCACGTGGATCAGGGGACGGTGACGAGGAACGGGGGGAGCTGCGCCGGAACCCGCTCCCTCCTGGAGGACGGGACCCGCGTTTCCGCGGAAACGTCCCGGCGCCTGTGCTGCGATGCCTCGGTGGTGCGGGTCCGGCGGGACCCGGACGGCTCGGTGCTGGACGTGGGCCGAAGGACCCGGACGATCCCGCCAGCGCTCCGCCGGGCGCTGGAGGTCCGGGACGGGGGCTGCCGCTTCCCCGGCTGTGGGCTCCGCTTCACCGAAGGCCACCACATCATCCACTGGGGCGAGGGGGGGGAGACGAAGCTCTCCAACCTGGTGCTCCTCTGCCGCTTTCATCACCGGGCGGTGCACGAGGAGGGCTTCCGGGTGCGGATGGAGCGGGACGGGAGGACGCTCCGCTTCTTCGACCCCACGGGGTGGCCCCTTCCCGACATGGCGCCGCCCCCGAAGCTGGGGGGGAAGCTCACGGAGCAGTTCGCGGACGGGGGTGCGGAAGGAGATCTGGTGCAGGCGCTGGTCCAGGCGAACCGCGCCCGGGGCGCAGACCCCGATGGCGACACCCAGCGCGCCAGGTGGGCGAGCGCCGAGGACATGCCTCGGGCCATCCACGGGATCCTGGATGAGG
>JBJHCB010000161.1:0-6389 GCA_050485805.1 Gemmatimonadota bacterium
TCCATGGCCCCTCCCTCCCCGTGGCCCTGACCATCGCCGGAAGCGACTCCGGGGGCGGCGCGGGCATCCAGGCCGACCTGAAGACCTTCCATGCCTTCGGGGTCTTCGGGACCAGCGCCCTCACCGCCATCACCGCGCAAAATACCACCGGGGTGCGGGCCGTGCACCCGATCCCCCTGGAGATCGTCCGCCAGCAGGTGGATGCGGTGGTGGAGGACCTGGCTCCGGCAGCGGTGAAGACGGGGATGCTGGCCACTGCCCCCCTGGTGGAGACGGTGGCCCGGGCCCTGGAGGAGCACGGACTCCGGGGATACGTCCTGGACCCGGTGATGGTGGCCACCACCGGGGCCCGACTCCTGGACGAGGACGCCACCGGGGCGGTCCTGGATCGGCTCCTCCCCCTCTGCGCCCTGGTGACCCCGAACCTTGAGGAGGCCCGGATCCTCACCGGGCTCCCGGTGGAGGGGGAGGAAGGGCAGCGGGAGGCGGCCCGGGCCCTGGTGGAGCAGGGGGCGGGGGCGGCCCTGGTGAAGGGCGGGCACGGGTCGGGCCCCGAGGTGGTGGACCTCCTCTGGGATGGGGAGACGGAGCGGACCTGGAGGCGTCCCCGGCTCCGCACCCGGAACACCCACGGAACGGGGTGCACCCTGTCGGCGGCGGTGGCGGCGGGGCTGGCCCGGGGATTGGACGTCACCCCGGCGGTGGATCGGGCCCTGGCGTTCGTGGCGGCGGCCATCGCCTCCGCACCCGAGCTGGGGAAGGGGCATGGTCCCGTGAACCACTTCGCGCCGGCGGGGTGACCCCTGGGAGCGGAAGGGGGACATACGACCGGGTCAGGGGCCCGTCACAGGCGGGCCAGTACCCCCCGCATCAGGCGCTGGAAGCGGGGGGCCGCCTCCCGACCTGCCTCCAGGACCTCCTGGTGGGACAGGGGCGTGGGGGAGATCCCCGCCCCCGGGTTGGTGATGAGGGAGATCCCCAGGACCCTCATCCCCCGGGCCCGGGCGACGACCACCTCGGGAACGGTGGACATCCCCACCGCGTCCCCCCCCAGGAGGCCAATCATCCGGACCTCCGCCGGGGTCTCGTAGGAGGGCCCGGACACGGCGGCGTAGACCCCCTCCTCCAGGGGGATGCGGAGCGCCTGTGCGGTGCGGCGGGCCAGGGAGCGGAGCCCCGGGTCGTAGGCCTCGGTCATGTCCGGGAAGCGGGGCTCCTCCCCCACCGTGGGGCCCGTGAGGGGGTTCCGCCCCATCAGGTTCAGGTGGTCCCGGATGAGCATGAGGGTCCCGGGGCCGAAGTCGGGGTTCACCCCCCCGGCGGCGTTGGTCACCACCAGCGTGGGAACCCCCAGGGCCGCCGCGGCCCGCACCGGGGCCACCACCACCCCCGGGGCGTGCCCCTCGTAGACGTGGAAGCGCCCGGCCTGCACCAGGACCCGACGCCCCTCCAGGGTGCCGGCCACGAAGCGCCCCTGGTGTCCTCCCACTCCCGCAGGCGGAAAGCCCGGGAGCTCCTGGAAGGGGACGGAGACGGGATCCTCCACCTCCTCCGCGAGCCCCCCCAGCCCCGACCCCAGCACCGCCAGGATCTCCGGGATCCCCCCGATCCGCTCCCGGAGGACCCGGGCGGCGCCCTCCGGGTCGGGAGACGTCACCGCTCCCCCGGACTCCCCCTCACGATCCGGACCCGGCGCCCCCCCCTGCGCCTGGCTCCCGCCCCGTGCCCCGCTCACAGGAGCATCCCGGCAATGGTGGCCGTCATGAACGCGGCCAGGGAGCCCGCCACCATGGCCCGGAGCCCCAGGCGGGAGAGATCGGGGCGACGCTGGGGGGCGATCCCTCCGATCCCCCCGATCTGGATGGCGATGGAGGAGAAGTTGGCGAACCCGGAGAGGGCGTAGGTGGCAATGATCACGGATCGGGGCTCCAGCGCGACCTCTCCCCCCAGGATGGCGGAGAGCTGAAGGTAGGCGACGAACTCGTTGACGACGGTCTTGACCCCCATGAGCGCCCCCACGGTGGAGGCATCGGCCCAGGAGACCCCCATCATCCAGGCCAGGGGCGCGAGGAGGGCGCCCAGGATCCCCTCCAGGGAGAGGTCGGGCATTCCGGCAAAGCCGCCCACCCAGCCGATCCCGGCGTTCAGCATGGCGATGAGGGCGATGAAGGCCAGGAGCATGGCCCCCACGTTGAGGGCCAGGTGGAGTCCCTCGGCGGCACCGCCGGCGGCGGCGTCGATGGAGTTCACGTACCGACGCTCCAGGTCCACCCCCAGGCCCGTGGCCGTCTCCGGCTCCCCGTCTTCGGGGACCATGATCTTGGCCACCACGAGGGCGGCGGGCGCGGACATGACCGAGGCGGCGATGAGGTGGCCTGCGATGTCGGGGAAATGGAAGACCAGCATCCCCACGAAAGCGGCCAGGACCCCTCCGGCCACGGTGGCGAAGCCCCCGGTCATGACGGCCATGAGCTCGGAGTTCGTCATCCGGGCCACGAAGGGCTTCACCAGGAGGGGAGCTTCCGTCTGTCCCACGAAGATGTTCCCGGCGGCGGAAAGCGTCTCGGCCCCGGAGGTCCCCATGGTCCGCTGCATCACCCACGCGACTCCCCGCACCAGGAGTTGCATGATCCCCAGGTGGTAGAGCAGGCTCATGAGGGAGGAGAAGAAGATGATGGTGGGAAGGACGTTGAAGGCGAAGAAGGCCCCGGTCCGGGCCACCATTCCCGGCGTCTCCTCCATGACCGGGCTCCCCGCCTCCCCGGTTCCCACGGGCACCGTGTTGAAGACCAGGTCTCCGAAGATGAAGCGGGCCCCTTCCACCGTGAATCCCAGGAGCGCCACCACCAGGGTGTTCAGGAGGGCGAAGAGGCCGGCGCCCATGGGCGTCTTCAGGATGAAGAGGGCGAAGCCGAGCTGAAGGGCGAGCCCCCATCCCACCACCCTCCATGGGATCCGCCTCCGGTCCACGGAAAGCCCCCACGCCAGGAGCCCGATGAGGAGGAGCCCCCCCAGGGAGCGGAGTCGATCCGGTAGAGGGGTGTCCAGGGAGTCCACCCGCCACTCCCGCTCCACCTGGGGTGGGGGCGACTCGGGGCCGGGAGCCGGGGGAACGGCCCGGCCCGGATCCGCCTCCTGGCCCGGACCCACCTCCGGGTCCGGATCGACCGCCTGCTCTTGCGCCGGTGCGGACTCCTGGCCCGGGGCGGGAGCGGGAGGGGCGGCGCGCCCGGCCCAGGCCCCGGCCAGGAGGAGGACCAGGGCCGCGGCCCAGAGGATCAGGATGGAACGGGAGGGAGCGCGCACGGTGGGGAGGGGGGGAGGGGCGGACCGGAGGAGGGCCCCTGCGGGGCGGAAGACCTCCAAGGATACGGGGACGACGGGCGGTTGGCCACCGCGTCCTGCCGTTCCGGCGGGTCCCCCGCCAGAGTCCACCCGAAGCGTGCCGATCTGGCCGGAATCCGGGGCGCATCCCCCGGCATGGAGGTTGCACCCCCGCATTCAGGAGTACGCCCCGGTCCTCCGGGGCTCCCGCTGGGCGGGCCACTCTCCACGGCAGGAATCCGGAAACCGATTCAGGAGCGACGCATGGGAAAGGTCATCGGCATCGATCTAGGGACCACCAACTCCGTGGTGGCCGTCATGGAAGGCGGCGAGCCCGTCGTCATCCCCAACTCCGAGGGCGGACGTACCACACCCTCGGTGGTGGGATTCTCCAAGGACGGTGAGCGCCTCGTGGGACAGGTGGCCCGACGTCAGGCCATCACCAACCCCACCAACACCGTCTTCTCCATCAAGCGGTTCATGGGCCGACGCTACGAGGAGGTGGAGTCGGAGCGGGGGAAGGTCCCCTACGACGTGGTGCGGGACGACCAGGGCCGGGTCCAGGTGAGGATCCCCAACGCCGACAAGACCTTCACCCCCCCGGAGATCTCGGCCATGGTGCTGCAGAAGATGAAGCAGACCGCCGAGGACTACCTGGGGCAGAAGGTGACCCAGGCCGTGATCACGGTGCCCGCCTACTTCAACGACTCCCAGCGCCAGGCCACCAAGGATGCCGGGAAGATCGCCGGACTCGAGGTGCTCCGGATCATCAACGAGCCCACCGCCGCGGCCCTGGCCTACGGGCTGGACAAGCAGAAGGACGAGAAGATCGCCGTCTTCGACCTGGGGGGAGGGACCTACGACATCTCCGTCCTGGAGCTCGGGGACGGGGTCTTCGAGGTGAAGGCCACCAACGGGGACACCCACCTGGGAGGGGATGACTTCGACCAGCGGGTCATCGACTGGCTGGTGGACGAGTTCCGGAAGGACCAGGGGATCGACCTCTCCAAGGACGCCATGGCGCTGCAGCGGCTGAAGGAGGCGGCGGAGAAGGCGAAGATGGAGCTCAGCTCGACGCTCCAGACCGACATCAACCTCCCCTTCATCACCGCCACCCAGGAGGGACCGAAGCACCTGAACGTCTCCCTCTCCCGGGCGAAGTTCGAGCAGCTGGTGGCGGACCTCATCCAGCGGACCATCGACCCCATGAAGGCGGCCCTGAAGGATGCGGGGCTCGAGGCGTCGGAGATCGACGAGATCATCCTGGTGGGAGGATCCACCCGGATCCCGAAGATCCAGGAAGTGGTGAAGGAGTTCTTCGGGAAGGACCCCCACAAGGGGGTGAACGTGGACGAGGTGGTGGCCATCGGGGCCGCCATCCAGGGGGGCGTGCTGGCCGGGGACGTGAAGGACGTCCTCCTCCTGGACGTCATCCCCCTCTCCCTGGGGATCGAGACCCTGGGGGGGGTGATGACCACCCTCATCGAGCGGAACACCACCATCCCCACCAAGAAGGCCGAGGTCTTCTCCACCGCCGAGGACAACCAGACCACGGTGGAGATCCACGTCCTCCAGGGGGAGCGGAAGATGTCCATGGACAACAAGACCATCGGCAAGTTCCAGCTCACGGGCATCCCCCCGGCCCCCCGGGGCCTCCCCCAGGTGGAGGTGACCTTCGACATCGACGCCAACGGGATCCTGCAGGTCTCGGCCAAGGACCGGGCCACCGGGAAGGAGCAGTCCATCCGCATCGAGGCCTCCTCCGGTCTCTCCGAGCAGGAGATCGACCGGATGGTACAGGACGCCGAGGCCCACCGGGACGAGGACGAGGCCAAGCGTCGGAAGGTGGAGGCCCGCAACCAGCTGGACTCCCTGGTCTACCAGGTGGAGAAGGACTCGGCGGAGTGGGGGGACAAGGTGGAGGAGGGGCTGAAGGCCCGCCTCACCTCGGCGGTGGACGGCGCCAAGCAGGCGCTGAAGGGAGATGACGCCGAGCAGATGAATTCCGCCCGGGATGAGCTCATGCAGGCCTTCAGCGCCGCCGGACAGCAGGTCTACCAGGCCCAGGCCGCGGAGGCCGGCGCCGCCGAGGCCGGCCCCGGCGAAACGGGACCGACGGTGGAGGAGCCGGCCGGCTCCGCCGGAGGGGACGAGGAGGTGGTGGAGGCGGACTACGAGATCGTGGACGAGGAGAAGAAGTAGGCATCCACGGCCCCGGAAGGTGGACCGTCGCCGGGTGTCCCCCGGAGCGCCCGGGGTCCGGGGGGCAACCCTCCGGGCCCCTGGCGCATCCCACGGAAGGGGAGGCCGGATCCAGTCGGTCCGCCCCGGGTAGGACTGGAATGAGGCGCAGCGGCGGTGGCAGGGGCGGGATTCCCTCCCGCCATGATGGTCCGCCGGGGCCGCTCGGGCGGCGCTTCGCCCGAACCCGATACGCAAGACGATGAGGTGCAGCGATGTTCGATCCGCTCAAGGCGAAGACCCAGGTCCTTCTCTTCACCACCCTCGCCTTCTTCGGCGGTGTGGCCGGGGCCTCCCTCCTGGGGTGGACCTCCCTCACCGCCATGCCCGCCATCCTGGAGCAGCCGCAGATCTCGCCCGAAGCGGTGGCACCCGCGGTGGACCTGAGCACCGCCTTCGTGAACATCGCCGAGGCGGTGACGCCGGCCGTGGTTCGCATCGAGGCCGATCGTCCCCGCCAGACCGCCGCCGGCGGAGGTGGCAGCATGCCGGAGGAACTGCGGCGCTTCTTCAACATCCCCCCGGGGGGAAGCGAGGATCCCCGCCAGCAGCCCCGTCTCCAGACGGCGGGGGGAAGCGGCTTCATCGTCTCCCCTGACGGGTACGTCCTCACCAACGACCACGTGGTGAGCGGAGCCCAGCGGATCCGGGTGTTTCTTCAGGACCGGCGGGAATACACCGCCCGCCTGGTGGGGTCCGACCCCACCACCGACGTGGCCGTCCTCAAGATCGAGGACCGGAACCTCCCCACCCTGAGCTTCGGCTCCTCCCGGGACGTGCGGGTGGGGGAGTGGGTCCTGGCGGTGGGGAACCCCGGCTTCGGA
>JBJHCB010000162.1:0-6368 GCA_050485805.1 Gemmatimonadota bacterium
CTTTTTTCGATGAAGCTCAGGGAGCTCTTCACCCCCGACTCGGTGGAACTCACCCTCCAATCCGAGGCGAAGGACGACATCCTGAAGGAGCTCATCCAGCTCCTTCACCTGGACGAGCGGTCGGAGGCCATCCTCTTCAAGACGCTGAAGCGGCGGGAGAACCTCGGTTCCACGGGAATCGGGAAGGGGATCGCCATCCCCCACTGCCGCTCCCTGGTGGTGAACGAGCTCCGACTGGCCTACGGGCGCAAGCCCGGCGGCGTGGAGTTCAACGCCATCGACGACGCGCCGGTCCACAACTTCTTCCTCATCGTGGCCCCGCCCCTCGAGGTCTCGAACCAGTACCTCCCGGTCCTGGGGAAGGTGGCCCAGTTCGCGAAGGATCCGGACATCCCCGAGAAGCTGGCGGGACTCTCCACTCCGGCGGGGTTCCTGACGCTCCTGGAGGAGCGGGCCCCCTGAGGCTCCACCCCCTCCGTCCGGCCCGCTCGTCGGGCCGCCCCACCGGGGCGCCCCCCATCTCCCTTCTCGCTACTCCCCAGTCGATGCACCCACAGCTCATCCTCCTGATGGAACTGCAGGACCTCCGCGGCCAACTCCGGGAACTCTCGGAGGGAGGGGAATCGGAAACGCTCGAGGAGGAGCACTTCCACATCGACCCGGCGGAGGCCAGGGATCAGCTCGCCGAGAAGATCGCCGAGTTGGAGGATGGCCTCTCCGGCCCCATCCGCGCCCGCTACCAGCGGATCGCGCCCTCCCGGGACCGGGTGGTGGTCCCCGTCATCAACGGCGTGTGCTACGGATGCTTCGTCTCCATCCCCACGGCCACCGCGGGAGACCTGGGGGTCCATCAGGAGCTCCAGAGCTGCCAGAGCTGCGGCCGGTTCATCTACGTCCTCTCCTGAGGCGCCGGCTCCCCTTCCCTACTTGGTGACGAACATCCTCATCTGACGGGAACGTCCGTTCACCGTCAACTCCAGGATGTAGACCCCCGACGCCACCGCCTGACCGCTGCGATCGCGACCGTCCCAGTACGCCTCGTGGCGTCCGGGTAGGGTGTATTCCAGGTCGATGACGGGTGTCCCGTCTCCCGCCGGGTGGCTCAGCGCCGTGGGCGATCCCACGTACTGAAGCAGGACGTTGTAGATCCGGATCGAGACCGTCGCAGGCCGGCCCTCTGGGAAGGCGTCCTGGAGCAGCTCGAAGGGGATCCGGGTCTCGGGATTGAACGGATTGGGGTAGTTCTGTTCGAGTCGGAACCCCTGTTCCGGGGCCTGCTGGCCCCCGGGGCCTCCCGCCTGCTGCGCCTCGAGGGCCAGCGGGAGGCAGGCGGCGGAGAGAAGGACGAAGAGAACGCGGCGCACGCGTCTCATTCGGACTCCTCCGCACAGATTTCTGTGCCGTAACTGTGGTGCGTTATCCCTCCTCGAAGGGTGGTGGGCCAGGTGGCCCCCCCAAGGAAACCGGTTTGCCCCAATCTTTGTCCCCGGGGGCCCCCGGTCAAGCTCCCTCGGCCGACTCTCCCGTGGATCCCCGGGAGCCCTCCCCTTCCAACCGACCCAGGGCGTCCCGGAGGAGAGGGGTGGTCTGGAACGGACGTCGCCCCCCCAGGTGGTGGAGGGCGTACCGCTCCACCAGGGACAGGTGGGCCACACCACCCCGGAGATGGAGGGGCGGCCGGCCCGAGAGGAATTGCCTCAGGACCGACTGGGCCTCCGGCCCCATGCGGGGTCCCACTCCCCGGTCGGCGCAGGCGGAGCACCGGATCCCTCCTCCTTCCAGGTCGAAGCGGCCCAACCCCTCTCCGGGGAGCGGGGCGCCGCACCCGAGACAGGCCTCCACCGAGGGAGGGAACCCGAACTCCACGAGAAGGGACCATGCCCCGCCCAGGATGGCGCCGGCGAGTCCCTGGGCCGGACCCGATTCCAGGCGCTCGAGGAGCCCCACAACCCGGCGGTGGAGATCGATGTTCTGGCCCTGCAGGGCGTGGGTGAGCACGAGCTCGGCCAGGAAGGAGGCCCCGCTGAAGCGGAGGAGGTCCGCAGCCAGGACGCGGGGGGAGGAGTGGGGCTGGAAGTCCCGGAATCCGTGGAGATCCCGGTCGTCCCGGTGGTGGAAGGTGAGAAGCCCCCGCTGGAAGGTCTCCATGGGCGCCTCTCCCCGGGAGCTCCGCCGGCGGACCCCCCGGGCCAGCACCGACACCACGCCGAACTCCGGGGTGAGGAATCGCAGGATGAGGGACGACTCGGAGTAGGGATGGGACCGGAGGAGGACCGCCGGAACGGTGACCAGACTCATCCCGGTGGCCTCATCCCCGGGTGCCGCCCCCGCCGCCCTCCCCTTCTCCGCCCCGGCCTCCCGCCGTCCCCACGGTCCCCCTCCCCTCGCTCGCGTCCTCGCCGCGGAGCTCCGCCTCCACCTCCTCGAGCTCCCGGAGGAGCGCTTCCCGCCGGGCCTGTCGTTCCCTCCGAGCCTCACCGGACTCCCCCCCCGGTGCCGATTCCCCCTCCTCGTCGAGGCGGGCGATGGCCAGGAGGAGGGACCGTCGCCGGGCAAAGGCCGTGGCCCCCGACCCGACGCCCTCCCCTCCCCTCTCCCGCCCTCCGGGGGGAGGAGATCCCGTCGCGCCCCCGGAGCCCGCCGCGCCCCCCGCACTCCCGGGTCCGACCCCTGCACCCGCCTGCCGTCGCCGCCCCAGGACCAGCCAGATTCCCGCCAGGGCCAGGAGGAAGGCGATCCCCACCGCCATCCAGGCCACGGGGATCCCTCCGTCCTCGCCGGGGCGCATCCGGATCTCCTGATCCTGCAGCCCTTCTCCCCACCAGCGGAAGTAGGTGACCCCCCGCTCGATCTCCATGGGGCCCGCTGCCTGGAGGTTCTCCACCCGGAGGGGGGGGGCCGGCTGACGCACCAGGAGCTCCAGGATCCCCGTGTGTCCCGGAAGCGGGAACCGGGTCTCCAGGGAGGGGATCTCGTAGTGGAAGACCAGGAGCCGCTCCCCCGGAAGGACGGGCGCACGCACCCGCACCTCTCCCTCCTCCCAGGTGACGGCCCCCGGCGCCAGGTCTCCCTCCCCCAGGCGGAAGCTGGAGGCCTCGGATGGGAGGGGATAGCGCCACACCACCGCCCCGTCCTCCCCGGGGTCGGGGACCCAGGTGAGGGCGGAATCGTTCCGGATCTCCACCAGGTCCGTCACCCGCCACCCCATGGGTCCCTCCTCCACGAAGAGGTTCCGGACCCGCACCGGGAGGGGAAGGCCGCCGGAGGGGGCAGGACGGGTCTCGTACGCCTGCACGGTGTAGAGGGAATCCAGCTGCTCGGCCATGGCCAGGGGGGATCCGAAGTAGAGGATCCCCTCGTACCGATGGGAGGCGAAGAAGACCTCTCCGCTCCCCCGGACCGGGGTGTGGGGAAGCACCAGCTCGAACGCCCCGTCCGACCCCACCCGGACCGAGTCGATGGCTCCCGCTTCCTCGGGGGTCACCCGGTGGAGCACCACCGTTCCGGAGTCCGCGGGAGCCTCCCCCCGACGGAGGATCCCCGACACCCGGGGGGACGCCTCCTGCTCCAGCGCCTGGGCGAGCCCCGGGGGTGCGGGAGGGAGGTCCGACACCGCGTCGGAGCTCCCGGGGACCAGGGGGAGCGAGAGGAGGAGCGTGGAAAGGGACAGGGGAACCAAGGGGGGTCTCCAGGGAGAGGGGGTCGGAGGCCGACCCACCGCGTCGACCAGGATCCGATCAGGGAGAGAAGCGCCCGAAATCCTCGGGGTTCATCCTCCTGAGATACTCCTTCAGTTCGTCGGGGTCCATCCCTGCCGTCTCCTCGTCGCTTCCCTCCCCCTTCGAGGAAGGGCTCACTCCATGGCCCTCGCCCTCCACCTCCTCCTCTTCGGCGATCTCGATGGAGGCCCGCTCCAGGAGGGCGTCGTTGGCGAAGATCCGGGCCTCGGACCGAAGGGCCACCGCGATGGAGTCGGAGGGGCGGGCATCCACCTTGATGACCTCGCCCTCGCGGTGGATCACGAGCTCCGCGAAGTACGTGCTGTCGCTCACCCGGGAGATGACCACCCGCTTCAACCGTCCCCCGAGCCCCTTCACCGCCGCCACCAGCAGGTCATGGGTGAGGGGGCGGGAGAACTTCATGTCCGCGAGCTGCATGGCGATGGCGCTGGCCTCCCCCGGGCCGATCCAGATGGGGAGGACCCGCTCTCCCTCCAACTCCTGGAGGATCACCACCGGTGTGTTCGACGCCCGGTCCAGTCCGAGGCTCTGCACCTTCACTTCCACCAGCACGTGGCCTCCTTCCTCCCGGGTCTCCCGGAGATCGAGGGTGGGGGAGGAGCTCCGGGGCCCCGGGCCGGGCTTCGGACCCGGTCCTCCCACTTCCTCCCGCCGGCGGCCCATGCCGCCACCTGCACAGATACTCCGAAGCGGACCCCCGGTTCGCGGGGACGGTCCCTCCGCGGGTCCGCCGCGTCCGGGGGGGTTCGCCGGATCGCCCCTATCCCCCCATCACGGCGTCCCTCAGCTCGCCCTCCCGGTCCCCCCGCTCCCAGGGAAAGAGGCCGACGGTCCGCCCGAACCGCTCCGTCCTCCGGAACGCCCGTCCGAAATGCCCGTAGGTGGCCGTGGGACCGAAGATGGGATCCTGGAGCCCCAGGTCCCGGATGAGGCTCCGGGGTCGGAAGTCGAAGACGGCCTCCAGCCCCTCCCGGATCCGGGCGTCGGGTACCGTTCCCGTTCCGAAGGTGTCCACCCAGATGGAGACCGGCTCGGCCACGCCGATGGCGTAGGCGATCTGGATCTCGCACCGGCGGGCCAGCCCGGCGCCCACCACGGTGCGGGCCGCCCATCGGGAGGCGTACGCGGCGGAGCGATCCACCTTGGTGGCATCCTTCCCCGAGAAGGCCCCGCCACCGTGTCGTCCCATCCCCCCGTAGGTGTCCACGATGACTTTCCGTCCGGTGAGGCCCGCATCCCCCTGGGGGCCGCCCACCACGAACTTGCCGGTGGGGTTGATGTGGAGCTTCGGGGGCGTCCCGGCCACCATCTCCTCCGGGAGGGCCGGGAGGATCACCTCCTCCCGGAGGGCGTCCCGGAGCGCATCGAGTCGGATCTCCGGGTCGTGCTGCGCGCTCACCACCACGGCCTCCACCCGGGCCGGCCGATCCCCGTCGTACCCCACCGTCACCTGCGCCTTGCCGTCGGGACGCAGCCAGGGGAGTCGGCCCTCCTTCCGGGCCCGGGCCAGCTCCCGGGTGAGACGGTGGGAGAGGACCAGGGGAAGGGGCATGAGCTCGGGCGTCTCGTCGGAGGCGTACCCGAACATCATCCCCTGGTCCCCCGCCCCCCCCGGGTCCACCCCCATGGCGATGTCCGGGGATTGCTTGTCCAGCGTCACCAGGACCGCGCAGGTGCGCCCGTCGATCCCGAAGTCGGGGTCCACGTAGCCGATGTCCAGGAGCGTTTCCCGGACCACGTCCCGGATCTCCACATACGTCCGGGTGGTGATCTCGCCGGCCACCACCACCAGCCCCGTGGTCACCAGGGTCTCGCAGGCCACCCGGGCGTCGGCATCGGCCGCCAGGATGTGATCCAGCACGGCGTCGGAGATCTGGTCCGCCACCTTGTCGGGGTGTCCTTCGGTGACGGACTCGGAGGTGAAGAGACGAAGGGTCAAGGGGGTGCTCCCGGGGGTCGGGGGGATGGGTCGGAGGGATGGGAGGGTGGAACGCCCGGCCGTGCCATCAGCTGTCGGGCAGGTTCAGGCTCCATCGTCCGGAGAAGGCCGAGAGGTCGACCCCGCTTCCGATCCCCTCGGCGAGACAGGCCGTGACCTCCCGGGAGGTGGGCGCCGCCAGCGCCTTCCGGGCGGCCTTCCGGGCGTCCTCGATGCGGAAGCTCCGGACCACCTTCTTCACCTCGGGGAGGGCCGGCCACGCCACGGACAGGGCGTCGATGTCGAGCCCCAGGAGGAGGAACGCCCCCAGGGGGTTCGCCGCCATCTCCCCGCAGACGCTCACCTCGATTCCCGCCGCCCGGGAGACCCGGGACACCTGGTGGAGCTGGCGCACCACCGAGGGATGGAAGGGGTTGTAGAGGTGGGCCAGACGGGCATTGGTCCGGTCCACCGCCAGGGTGTACTGCACCAGGTCGTTGGTCCCGATGGAGAAGAAGTCGCAGTGCCGGGCCAGCTCCGCGGCGTCCAGGGCGGCGGCGGGGGTCTCGATGAGGGCGCCCAGCTTGTACCCCGAGGAGAAGGGGATGCCGTCCCGCTTCAGGGCCGCCTCCTCCTCCCCCAGGAGCTCCCGCACCCGGATCACCTCCTCCACGTCGTTCACCAGGGGGAGGAGGATCCGGAGGTCCCCG
>JBJHCB010000163.1:0-6330 GCA_050485805.1 Gemmatimonadota bacterium
GAGCGGCCCCTGGGGGTGGCGCTTCGAGGGGCACCACCTCTCGCTGAACTACACCATCGTCGACGGCGCCCCCGTGGCCTGGGCCCCCGCCTTCCTGGGGGCGAACCCCGCCGAGGTGCGGGAGGGCTCCCGGGTGGGGCTCCGGGCCCTGGCCCCCGAAGAGGACCTGGCCCGGGCCCTGGTCCGGTCCCTGGACGACGCCCAGCGCCGGGCGGCCGTGGTGGATGTGGAGGCCCCCAGCGACATCATCACCGGGAACGCCCTGGAGATCGACCCCCTGGAGCCTGCGGGGATCTCCATCTCCGACCTCACCCCCACGCAGGTGGACCAGCTCGTCCTCCTCATCGACGAGTACCTGGGGCGGATGTCCGACGACCTGGCGGCGATCCGGAGGGCCCGCATCGAGTCCTCGGACCTCTCCCGGATCGGGTTCGCCTGGGCCGGATCCCTGGAGGTGGGGGAGCCCCACTACTACCGGATCCAGGGGCCCTCCTTCCTCATCGAGTACGACAACACCCAGAACAACGCCAACCACATCCACTCGGTGTGGCGGGACTTCGACGGGGACTTCGGGCGGGATCTCCTCCGGGAGCACTACGACGCCCATCCCCACCCCCACCACCACTGACGGAGGGGACGCCGGAGCCGCCAAGAGGGAGCGCGGGGAGGGGCGCGGCCCCCCGCTTGTGGGGAGGAGGGAGCGCCCCGTAGCTTCGGCCGGTCGGGCTCCCCGGGGAGCCCGGTCCCGGATCCACCCCGAAGCCAGGGAGCAGGCCATGCGCACCCCCCTTCCGTCCCTCGCCGGCGGCCTCGCGGCCCTCGCCCTGGTCCTTTCCGGCTGCGATGGCGCCCCGGACACCGCCCGGGCCGCGGGGGCCGACACCGCCGAGCGCACCAGCCCGGCCGAGCGTCTCAACCCCATGCTCGCCCTCCACGAGGAGGGCGTCCCCATCTTCGGCCTCTACGCTCCCCGTCCGGCCCCCTTCCGGGGCCGGGACCAGCCCCCGCCGGACCCGTCGGAGCTCCGGAGCCCGGGCGAGCTGGCCCGGGAGGTCATGGGCTACGGGATGAGCGACTACGTCTTCCACAGTGAGATGGAGGGAGGGGTGGACCGGGCCCTCCCCGGGTTCCAGGCCCTGGTGCAGGCCATGATGGACGAGGGGGCCACGGCCCGGACCCACCCGTTCGTGGTGAAGATGGAGAAGATCTCCCAGGACCCCCGGGCCGTGGAGCACGTCGGCCAGCAGCTCAACTCCGGGGTGAGCGGGGTCATGTTCGTGGAGGTGGAGAGCGCCGAAGAGCTCCGGATCGGCCTGGACGCCATGCGCTTCCGGTCCCGGGGCGGCACCCGGGAGGAGGGGGAGCTGGGGATGGCGCCCGCCTACTGGGGCGTCTCCGAGGCGGAGTACCGGGAAAAGGCGGACCTGTGGCCCCTGGACCCCCGGGGGGAGCTGGTGGCCTGGGTCATCATCGAGAGCCGGGAGGGGCTGGCCAACCTCCGGGAGATCGCCGCCGTACCGGGGATCGGCGTGCTGTGGCCCGGGGCCGGCACCCTTCGGGGGGTGTTCACCTCCACCGAGGCCGACGGGACCCGGGTCTTCGATGAGGAGGGGTGGGAGGGCGCCATCCAGGACGTCCTGGCCGCGTGCCGGGAGTTCGACCTCCTCTGTGGATTCCCCGCCAACCCGGAGAACATCGAGGAGCGCATGGCCCAGGGGTTCCAGGTCTTCGTCATGAACTGGGGGGAGGCGGGCTTCCGTACCGTGGAGATGGGGCGGGCGGCGGCGCGGCGCTGAGGGTCCCCCCCGGCCGTCGCCCCTCCCCTCCCCCCATCCCCTTCCGGTCCCCCGTCATGCGCCTTTCCGTCGCGGACTACGAGAGGGACGCCGCCGAGCTCCTGGACCCCATGGTCCACGCGTACTACGCCGGCGGCGCCGGGGACGAGGAGACCCTCCGCTGGAACCGGGAGGCCTTCCGCCGGGTGCGCCTCCTTCCCCGGGTGCTCCGGGGGGTAGGGGAGCGGTCCACGGCCACGACGGTCCTCGGGACTCCCGTGGCGACCCCCATCCTGGTGGCTCCCATGGCCTTCCAGCGCCTGGCCCATCCCGAGGGGGAGGTGGCCACGGCCCGGGGGGCGGGCGCCGCCGGGGCGGGGATGGTGGCCAGCACCCTGGCCACCACTCCCCTTGAGGAGATCGCCTCCACGGCCACCGGCCCCCTCTGGTTCCAGCTCTACGTCTACCGGGACCGGGACGTGACCCGGGAGCTGGTGACCCGCGCCCATGCCGCGGGCTACAAGGCCCTGGTCCTGACGGTGGACACCCCCGTCCTGGGAAGCCGGGAACGAGAGGTCCGCACGGGCTTCCGCATGCCTGACACCCTCCCCCTGGGCAACCTGCAGGCGCCCACGGCGGAAGAGGCGGGGGAGGGGCGGAAGGGGGGCGGGGTGCAGCCCCCCGGGGACGGTGGGGGCTCGGCGCTGGCCCGGTACGCCCACCGTCTCCTGGATGCCGACCTCACCTGGGACGACGTGGCCTGGCTCCGCTCCCTGACCCCCCTTCCCCTGGTGGTGAAGGGGGTGGTCCACCCGGAGGACGCCCGCCTGGCGGTGGAGGCAGGGGCGGAGGGGATCGTGGTCTCGAACCATGGAGGGCGACAGCTGGACGGGGCGGTGGCCACCCTGGACGCCCTTCCGGGGGTCCTGGAGGGGACCGCCCGGGGGGGCGGGGCGGAGGTGTACCTGGACGGCGGCGTTCGCCGGGGGGTGGACGTCCTCCGGGCCCTTGTCCTGGGCGCCCGGGGTGTCCTGGTGGGACGACCGGTGCTTTGGGGCCTGGCCCTGGAGGGGGCGGAGGGAGTGGAACGCGTCCTCCGGATCCTCTCGGAGGAGCTGGGCCGGGCCATGGCCCTCTGCGGGCTCCGCTCTCCCGACGAGGCCCGGCGGGAGGGAAGCGGACTCCTGGCCCCCGGGCAGGTGGCCGGAGGGGCGGGGGGGTGACCGGGAGGTGATCAGGAGGCGACAGGGACCCTGGGCCGGGGGATTTCCGGCCCAGGGAAGCCCGAGTGCCTCGGGCCCTCCGTCGGGGCTCCCGTCGCGTCGCCCGCAGCGCGTGGTCCCTCCCGAACTGGCGGGGTGCGGTTCGGAGGTGGCCCAGTCCTCGGGAAAGCCCGCCTCGGATGGATACCGATCAATCTTCACCCCTCGGCCTTCCGGGGATCGTCGAGGGCTTCATTTCTCTCGATTTCCGGGAAGAATTCAGCCTTCGAGCCGCATTTCGCCGTCGAGGGCTGAATCCATCTCGAAATCCGAGCCGGATTCCACCCTCGACCAGTGTGACTCCGCCGAAACGCGGATCCTTCTCGGCCTCCGGGGCCCGTTCCCCTGCCTCGACCGTCCCCCCCGGCCCTCCCTGGGCGCAGGCTCCCACTCCCCCCGTCCCCTGGGGCCCCGCCCCACCCCCCACACCTTCCTCCACGGTCGGTACCCATGCAGATCAACGCGAAGGGGAACCTCTTCACCCCCGCCCACCCTACCCCCGGGGAGGAGGAGGTCGAGCTCCTGGGAGGCGGCCAAGGCGTCCGGATCCAGCGCATCGTCTCCCGGGGACACGCTTCTCCCCCCGACTTCTGGTACGAGCAGGAAGAGGGGGAGTGGGTCGCCGTCCTGAAGGGGAGGGGCCGCCTCCGGCTGGAGGATCCCCCCGAGGTGGTGGAGCTGGGTCCCGGGGACTGGCTCCGGATCCCCGCCCGGCGACGCCACCGGGTGGAGTGGACCCCACCGGACCAGGAGACGGTGTGGCTCGCCGTCTTCCACCCCTCCGCCACCCGCTGAGGACCCGGCGCCGGGATTCCGCCACCGGCGTTCCACCCGCGCTCCGGCGCCCCCGGCATTTCCCCCGGGAGTTGCGCAGGCCCCGAGGGACGCCGTACACATCTCCCGTTTCGGATGTTCGACTTCCCCTGTCGGGGGAGGGTCGGTCGTCCCCCAGTCGTGCCCCGGACCCTCCGGGAGCACGGGCGTCCCCGAAGACGGAGATGGTGATGACGCTCTTCCCCCCCCTTCCCGAGGCGGGCCTCCCGAAGCCGTCCCGCCCCAGGCGGGTGATCCCCCTTCTCCTCCTCCCCCTCCTGGCCGCCGGCTGTGGGGGAGACGCCCCCGATGCGCCCGAGACCGGCACGGCACCTTCCAGCGAGGGAGTCCCCCTCTTCGAGCCTGCCACCGACTGGCCCCGGGGCATCCCCGCCCACTGGGTGATCGGGCCGGGCACGGGAATCCACGTGGACTCCCGGGACCATGTCTGGATCCTCCACCGCCCGGAGCGGATCAGCGACGAGGACATGGAGGCGGCCTTCGACCCCTCCATCCCGGACTGCTGCGTGAAGGCGCCCCCCCTCATGGAGATCGACGCCAACGGGGAGATGGTGCAGGCCTGGGGGAGCGTGGAGCCCGACGAGCGCTGGCCCCTCATGCCCCATGGCGTGTTCGTGGACCACAACGACCACGTCTGGGTCGCCACCTCCATCCACCACCAGGTCATGAAGTTCAACCGGGACGGGGAGCACCTCATGACCATCGGGCTCTTCGACGAGGTGGGGGGGAGCAACGACCCCGACCTCCTGGGGGGGTCGGCGGACATCCACGTGGACCCCGAGACCAATGAGCTCTTCGTGGCCGACGGCTACGTGAACCGCCGGGTCATCGTCTTCGATGCCGCCACCGGCGACTACCTGCGGCACTGGGGAGCCTACGGGGAGCGCCCCGACGACGATGTGGAGGCCTCCCGCCCCGCCGAAGGGCAGCCTCCCTCCCGCCAGTTCAACCTCCCCCACGGCATCTCCGGCTCCGCCGATGGGCACATCTACGTGGGGGACCGGACCAACAGCCGGGTGCAGGTCTTCACCCGGGACGGGGCCTTCGTGCAGGAGAGGGTGATCCGGCCGGGGCCCTCGGCGGCCTTCGACGTGGCCTTCTCTCCCGAGCCCGAGCAGGAGTTCATGTATGTGGCCGACGGCCAGGAGCACCAGATCTGGGTGCTGCGGCGGAGCGACCTGGAGATCCTGGACCGGTTCGGGCGGGAGGGCTCGGGCCCCGGGGAGTTCGGGCGCCCCCACAACATGGCCACGGATTCCCGGGGCAACATCTTCGTGGCCGAGGCGGACCCGGGTCGACGGTTCCAGAAGTTCACCTTCCTGGGGGTGAACGACCGATGAGACGGGAGAGCGCAGTGCGCCGGTCCCTGTCCCTCCTCCCGGTGGGGGGGCTGCTCCTGGGGACCGCAGGATGCGGGGAGGCGCCGGATACGCCGGGAACCCCCGCCGCCGGACCCGGTGAGAACAGCGTCCCCGCCTTCGAGGTGGACACCGCCTGGCCCAGCCTCCCGGACGGGTGGGTCATGGCTTCGGGGCTGGGGCTCTGGGTGGACGACCGGGACCATGTGTGGATCTCCCACCGGGCCGAGCTCATCTCGGAGGAGGACCTGGCCGCTGCAGGGGAGTCCCCCGGCGTCCCCGCGCCCCTGGTCATGGAGCTGGACACCGACGGTCGGGTGGTGCAGGGGTGGGGCGGCCCCGACGACATCGACGACTGGCCCCCCGTCCTCCACGGATTCTTCGTGGACCACAACGGCTACATCTGGACCTCGGCCCGGGACCAGAACCAGATCATGAAGTTCACCCGGGAGGGGGAGCATGTCCTCACCATCGGGCACTTCGACGAGATGGCGGGAAGCAATGACCCCGAGCGCCTGGGACGCCCCTCCGACATCGTGGTGGACCCGGAGACCAACGAGCTCTTCGTGGTGGACGGCTACGTGAACCGCCGGGTCATCGTCTTCGACGGGGAGACGGGGGAGTATCGCCGCCACTGGGGGGCGTACGGCAACCCCCCGGATGACGACTACCGCCCCGATCCGGGATGGACCCCGGAGAACCCGCCGGCCCAGTTCAACCTGGTCCACGGGATCGCCCTCTCCGGCGACGGCCTCATCTACGTGGGGGACCGCTCCAACAGCCGGGTGCAGGTCTTCCAGCGGGACGGGACCTTCGTCCAGGAACGGGTCCTGCGCCCGGGCGCGGGTGGGGCCTTCGCGGTGGCCTTCTCCCACGACCCGGAGGAACGGTTCGTCTACGTGGCCGACGGCACGGAGCACAAGATCTGGATCCTGCGCCGCTCCGACCTGGAGGTGGTGGGGGAGCTGGGGCGGGAGGGCTCCGGCCCGGGGGAGTTCGGCCGCCCCCACAACCTGAGCGTGGACTCCCGGGGGAACCTCTACGTGGGAGAGGCGGACCCCGGCTGGCGGGTGCAGCGGTTCCTCTTCCGGGGGTGGGGGG
>JBJHCB010000164.1:0-6322 GCA_050485805.1 Gemmatimonadota bacterium
GTCCAGATCCCGGAGGTGGAGGGAGGCCTCGGCGATGGTGGGGAGGAGCCGGTGGATGGCCCAGACCGTGTACCCCACCTCGTCCACCCGCTCCATCCCGGCCTCTCCCACCCGGATGGCGTCGCCGAACCGCTCCTCGGCCAGGTGGAGGGAGGCCATGCCCAGGTGGGCCAGGATGATCCCGTGGGTGGTGGCGGGGGAAGCGGTCCCCTGGCCTTCGGTGAGCCCCCAGGCCTCCTGGATCTCCCGGCGGGCGGGCTCCATCTCCCCGCGCCCCATGTGGAGGAGCCCCGACCAGACCAGGAGCCGGGGGAGGGCCAGACGCTGGTTCAGCTCCCGGGCCATGCGGATGGCCTCCTGGGCCAGGTCCACGCCCCGCTCCCATAGCCCCAGGCCATGGGCGTATTCGATCTCCACCTCCAGAGCCTGCAGCCGGAGGAGGGGGGAGTCCAGCGCGCCGGCCAGGGCTCCGGCCCGGTCCAGATGGTGTCGGGTGGCCGGAGGGTGGCCCGAGAGCCCCTCCAGGACGGCCATGGCCCAGTGGGCGGCGAAGCGGTCCTCCGGGTCCCCGGACTCCTCGGCCAGGGCCACCGCCGCCTTCCCATGCTCCCGGGCCTTCTCCTGGTCCCCGGTCCAGGTGAGGAGAAGCAGGAGCATGCGGTGGGCCGCACCCTTCACCGCGGGGTCGCCCTCCTCCTCTCCCAGGGCCAGGCCGGCCAGGGCCGCCGCCTCCGCCTCGTCCCGCCGCCCCATCTCCCGGAGCGCAGCGCTCCGGTCCAGGTGGAATCGGGCCTCCAGGCCGGGCGTTCCCGCCGCACGGGCCCGCTCCAGCCCCTCCTGCCAGGTCTCGAGGGCCTCGTCCACCCGTCCCGCCCAGAAGGCCACCAGCCCCAACTGCCGCTGCACCCGCGCCCCCTGCTCCGGGTCCTGGCCGTCGGCCCGCTTCAGGGCCTCGGCCAGGGCCTCCTCCGCCCGACCGAAGTGACCCAGGCGCTGCTCCGCCCGCCCCAGGTCCACCAGGAGTCCGATTCCCGCCGGGTCCCCGGGATCCCGGGCTCCCTCCTGGAAGCGGGCCCATGCGTCCCGGAGGTACGCGGCCGCCTCGGCGTTGGACTGGACCGCCAGGGCGTTCCGGCCCGCCGCGGCGAGGTAGCGGAAGGCGGCGCTTCCCCGGTCCTCTCCGCCGGCCCGGACGAAGTGGTGGGCGAGCTGATCGGCCCGGAGAAGGGCCGCCTCCCCGTACTCCTCCTCCAGCACACGGGCCACCCGGTCGTGGAGCATCCGGACCCGGGCCGCCCCGATCTCCCCGTAGATCACCTCCCGCACCACCGGGTGGCGGAACGCCAGGATCACCTCCTGCCCCGACTCCGTCTCATGGAGGATGCGGTGCCGGGCCAGACCCTCCAGGGCACCGAAGAGCCGATCGTCGGGAAGGCCCGTGGCCCGACGGACCAAGTGGAAGGGCGGGGCGGCCCCCAACACCGCCACCCAATCCGCCAGCTCCCGAGCCCCGGCATCCAGCCGCGCCACCCGCTCCCGCACCAGGTCCCGGATGGATCCGGGCGGCTCCACCCCATCCAGGCTCCACCCCACCCAGCGCCCCCCCTCCCGGTGGAGCCTTCCCGTGGAGACCAGGTCGGACAGGGTGGATTCGATGAAGTGGGGATTCCCCCCGGTCCAGTGATGGAGGGCACGGGCGAACTCTCCGATGACGGCGGGGTCCACCCCGAACCCCCGACCGATGAGCTCCTCCACCTCATCCGCCTCCAGGGGACCCAGTTTCAGGATGGAGGCACCGGACCGGGTGACCAGGGACTGCACCGCATCCTGGAAGGCCGGAGTCCCGTCCCCCCCACGGGGCTCCGTGGAGAAGGTGGCCAGGAGGGCCACAGGACGCCCGGGAACCTGGCGCCCCAGGAAGTGGAGCAGCTCGAGGGAGGAGGGGTCTGCCCACTCCAGATCCTCGAGGATGAGGAAGAGGGGCCGATCCCGCCGGAGCCGATCCAGGAAGGGGGGGAGATTCCACAACAGGCGATTCCGGAGATCCGGCACGCCGTCCCCGGCCAGGGCACCCAGCCCTCCTCCCTCCGCCCGGACCAGGGACGGACAGATGAGCTGGAACTCCGGAGCACCCCGGGTGAGGGCCACCAGCGCTTCGTCGGACCGATCCCGCACCAGGGGATCCAGCAGGTCGCAGAAGATGGAGTAGGGGACCCCCGACTCCATGGGGAAGGCGCACCCCCGGGCCACCTGGAACCCCTGGCGCTCGGCCTCCTCTGCGGCGCTTCGGGCCAGGCAGCTCTTCCCGACCCCGTCGGGCCCCGACAGGAACCAGACCCCTCCCTGCCCCTCCCGGGTTCGCTCCAGGCCCCTCCGAAGGGTCAGGAGCTCGTGGCTCCGCCCCACCACGGGGAGTCGGGGGAGCTCGGACGGTGCAGGGGCCATGGGGGTCGGGGACGGGGGGGGAGGCGGGACGGACGCTGACAGGATCGCCGGTCGCTCCATTCTATCCGCCCCGGGCGCAGTGTTCCAGCAGAAACTGCGCACACGGCCCCCTCGGCCCCACCGAGCCGACCCCTACACCCTCCGGTTGGGGCCCCGTCCTCGGGTGGAACGCCCCCGATGACTGAGGGTAGCGGGTTCGGTTGCCGTCTGTCCCCCTCCCACGATCCCCCTCAATCGGACGAGACCCATCATGATGACCACCAAACGCTTCCTGCCCGTCGCCGCGCTGTTCGCCTTCGCTGCCGGAGCCTGCGGTCCTGCCGATGGAGCCCCCGAGCCCGCGGACCAGATCCAGGATCCCCCCGCTGAAATGGCGGCCGCCCAGACCGCCCCGGAGTGTTTCCTCCGCGGTGCCACCCTGGAAGAGGCCGCGGAGCGGGCCAGCCCCCTCGAGTCCGCCACCGTGACCCTGGGAGGGGCCCAGGCCCGGGTCTGCTACGGAGCCCCCTCTGCCAACGAGCGGGAGATCATGGGGGGGCTGGTCCCCTACGATGAGCCCTGGCGCCTGGGGGCCAACGAAGCCACGGCCCTCCACCTCACCTTTCCGGCCCAGGTGGCGGGGATCTCGGTGGAGCCCGGCTCCTATTCCCTCTACACCGTTCCGACGTCCGGGGACTGGCAGCTCGTGGTGAACCGGCAGTGGGAGCGGTGGGGGATTCCCATCAACGACGACGTCCGGGCCGCCGACGTGGGCACTGCCACCCTCTCCACCGAAGCCACGGATGGCCACGTGGAGACCATGACCTTCCGTTTCGACCGGGTGAGCGACACCGAGGCGCACCTGATCATGGAGTGGGAGGACACCCGGCTCCGCATCCCGGTGGTGCACGCCGGGGGCTGATTCGCCGAAGCGAGGGACGGGGAGGGGGGCCGGTGCCCCCCTCCCCGGCGCCCCCCCGCGTCTGAACGAACCGTCCGACCTCGAGCGCCCGATGACCAAGAACCCCTCCCCCCGCTCCGGCGGAGCGGACGCCGTGGTGGAGGCCCTCCGCCAGGTGGTGGCCGACAGCTATGCCCTGTTGGGTCAGACCCATCTCTGCCACTGGAACGTCCGTGGCCCCTCCTTCTTCTCCCTCCACGGGGCGTTCGAGGAGCAGTACACCGAGCTCTTCGCCGCCATCGACGAGATCGCGGAGCGGATCCGTGCCCTGGGCGCCCTGGCCCCAGGCGGCCTCCAGAACCTGGCCCGGCTGGCCGGGATGGAGGAGATCCGCGAGGACGCCTCGGCGGAGGAGATGGTGGAGCACCTGGTGGCGGCCAACGAGCGCCTTGTGGGTGACCTGATGAAGGCCCGGGATCTGGCCGGCGACAGCGGAGACGACCAGACCGAGGATCTGATGATCGCCCGGATCCAGGTCCACCAGAAGACGATCTGGATGCTCCGGAGCTTCCTGGCCTGAGGCCGTCCGCTACGGGAGGCGGAAGGCGAAGACCACCCGGGTGTCCATGAAGGCCGGGTCGTCCCCGAGGCGAGCCGGGGCGAAGGTGCACTCCCGGGCCCAGGAGAGGGCCCGGGCCTCGGCCGCTTCCCCCCCCCGATGGTACCGCCAACTCCGATCCACCTCCATGGAGCCGGGTTCCACCGTCCCATCCGCTGCGACCCGGAGCAGGACCCGGATCCGGTTCGGCATGTCCCACGGGCTCCCCGGCTCCTCGTAGCCGGCGCACTCCATGAGCCCCGGAGCCAGGGGGCCCTCCACGGCACCCGGAACCGGCGAGGGGGGGGTGGTGGGCGGAGAGGGGAGCTCCCCGGTGAGCAGGACGCACCCGCCCATGCCCACGCCCAGCAGCGCGAGGGTGAAGGACAGGGCGGACTTCCGCCTCCGGCCGGGCACTGCGGGGATTCCCATGCTCGACTCCTCCCAGGCGAAGGTCGTGCGCCCTTCAAGAGTCGGCGTTCCCCCCACCGAATGCAATGCCCCGGCTTCCCCCGGGTCACGTTCCGGTTCCGTCGAGGTCAGGGTGCCTGTTCCCCGCTGCGGCGATGGCCCGATTCGCGGAGGCGGTCGGGGGGAAAGTCCCCCTGGTACCTACCGCCCCCGTCCCCTTCCCCGCCCCCTCGACCGGGGGCGGCGGCTCGTCCCGTTCCCTGAGCCGCCACCGCCCTCCGAGTCCCCCCGGGACCGACCTCCGGACGTCCGCGCCGGGTCCCCCCCGGACCGGGCGGCTTCCGCGGCGGCCTTCCGCTCGGCCTTCGCCTTGGCCCGGGCCCGCTCCTCGGCCTTCCGGGCCCGGATGGCGGCGATGCGCTCCTGGATGGGGATCTCGAACCGCTCCGTGACCTGGGCCCGATAGTCGAACCCGTCCAGGGTCCGGCGCTGGATGGGATGTCCCAGGGCCCGTTCGATGGCCCGCACGTCTCCCTCCTCCTCGGGAGAGACCAGGGTGTAGGCCTCACCCGTGGCCTCGGCCCGGGCGGTCCGGCCCACCCGGTGGATGTAGTCCTCCACCTGGCCCGGGACGTCGAAGTTCACCACGTGGTCCAGCGCCTCCACATCGATGCCCCGGGCCACGATATCCGTGGCCGCCAGCACCTGGAAGCGCCCCTCCCGGAATCCGTCCAGCGCCTCCGTCCGCTGCTTCTGGCTCCGGTTCCCGTGGATCCGCACCACCGAGATCCCGCGTTCCTCCAGCTTCTCCGCCAGCCGGTTCACCCGGTGCTTGGTGCGGCAGAAGACGATGACGTTCCCCACCTCTCCCCGCCCAAGGAGTTCCGCCAACAGGTCCACCTTCAGGTCCGCCGGGACCGGCCACAGGGCCTGGGTGATCCCGGTGGCCGGGGCCTGCTTGCGCTCCACGTTCAGGGAGACGGGGTTCGAGAGGAGTTCGCGGGACAGGGCCACGATGGGGGGCGGCAGGGTGGCGGAGAAGAAGAAGGTCTGCCGGGGACCCGAGGGGAGATGCCGCATCACCCGCCGGATGTCGGGGAGGAAGCCCATGTCCAGCATCCGGTCCGCCTCGTCCAGGACCAGCACCTCCAGGGAGGCGAGGCGTGCATACTCGTGCTGGAAGTGGTCCAGGAGGCGGCCCGGGGTGGCCACAAGCACCTCGACGCCCTGTCGGAAGGCCTTCTCCTGGGGCCCGGCACCCACGCCTCCGAAGACGGCCGCGCCGCGGATCCCCGTACCCCGGGAGAGGCCCTCGAAGTGCTCCAGGATCTGGGCCGCCAGTTCCCGCGTGGGGGTCAGGATGAGGGCCCGGGTGACGCCCCGGGGGCGATCCTTCAGACGCTGGAGGATGGGGAGGAGGAACGCCGCCGTCTTCCCGCTCCCCGTCATGGCGCAGGCCAGGACGTCCCGTCCCTGGAGCGCCGGGGGGATGGCCTGGGACTGGATGGGGGTGGGGGTCTCGAAGCCCATGGCCTCTACCCCCCGAAGGAGATCGGGGTGGAGACCCAGGTCGTGGAAGGCATCGGCCAGGGCGACGGATGCCCCGCGGGTAGGTTCGGTCATTCGGATGTCCGGAGATGGGTTCCGGAGCCGGAGGCCAGGGGACCGGTCCGGGCATGGGGTCCCGACGGGTCCCGCCGAGGGCGGGTGCACCGCACGAAGAAGGGGACCCGGCCCTGGCCCAGGTCCCCCGGCGCGGGGAGGACGAACGTCCGAGACGGTCACCGCGTCCCCGCAACCCGAAAACTCGCCGAAGGAAGGGAATGCGGCAAGGGGAAACCCGACCCACCCTCCACCGGCCGGCCATGGCCTTCTGGCCCTTCGGGAAAGGCGCGGGCATGTTGGAGGACCCCGGTGTCCTCCCCCTGTCCCCCCTGCCCCTCCCGCCCACCATGCCAGTTCCATCGGAGTTCCTCCCTTCCCCCGGG
>JBJHCB010000165.1:0-6283 GCA_050485805.1 Gemmatimonadota bacterium
CAACACCTCGGCGGCGGAGATCCTCCCCTGGATCCGCCTCCAGTTGGGGATGACCGGGGAAGTGGACGGCGTCCGCCTCCTCTCCCCCGGAACGCTCCGGGAGATGCACCGCGCCCAGAACCGGATTCCCGACGGGGGGCCTCCGGGGGGGTTGGTCTCGTACGGTCTGGGTTGGCAGCTCTCCACCTACGAGGGGCGCCGGGTCTCCCAGCACGGGGGGGCCACCGACGGGATGAACACCACCCTGCTCCTGGTTCCGGAGGAGAACCTGGCCGTCTTCGTCACCACCAATACCTTCAACGCCTTCATGTCCGCCCTGGCCAACCGGGTGGTGGATCGGTACCTGGGGATCCCGGACCGCCCCTGGGACCGGATGGTCCGGGATGGATACGAGGCGCAGTATGCCCGGGTGGCGGCGGTGCGGGATTCCATCCACGCCGCCCGGATGGAGGGAACCTCCCCCTCCCTCCCCCTGGAGGCGTACACCGGCCTCTTCCTGGACTCCCTCTACGCCGAGGCGGAGGTCATGCTGGAGGACGAAACCCTGGTCCTTCGCTTCTGGGAGGACGAGACCCAGGCCCTGGACCTGGAGCACTGGCACGTGGACACCTTCCGGGGGCACTGGAGGAATCCAGCCCAGCGGGAGAAGTTCATCTGGTTCACCCGGGGGGAGGACGGCGGGATCGATGCCCTCCACGTCCGGTGGACGCTCCGGCCGGATCTCCTGCAGGTGGGGCTCTATCCGGCGTCCTATACCCGGACCGTGACCTTCCACCGCGCCGAGCACCCGTGACCTCCCGCCGCGTCGGATGCCTGTGACCTCCCGTGGCGCCGGACCCGCATGACCTTCCAGCCCGCCGGGCTCCCATGAGCCGCCCGGGATTCGAGGGCCCTTGAAGGCCTCCAGGATCCGGGTTCTCCGCCGGGACGAGAGCGGCGGAACCGGTACGCCCATCCTGCTCCTGCACGGGTTCACCGGCTGTGCGGAGGCCTGGGGCGAGGGCATCCTGGCGGGGCTCTCCTCCCACGCTCCGGTCCTGGCCGTCGACCTTCCCGGCCACGGGGAGAGCGATGCCTCGCCGGATCCGGCGCGCTACGCCTTCGAGGCCGTGGTGGGGGAGCTGGTGGAGCTCCTGGCGGGAGAGGGAGTGGGCCAGGCGGACTGGGTCGGCTATTCCATGGGGGGACGACTCGCCCTCGGCGCAGCGGTGCTCCATCCGGACAGGGTCAGGCGACTCGTGCTGGAAAGCGCCTCGCCGGGTCTCGGGGAGGCGGACGCCCGGGCCCGGCGGCGTCGCCAGGACGACCTCCTGGCCCGGAGGTTGGAGGAGTCGGGGATCGGTCCCTTCGTGGACGCCTGGATGCGCCAACCCCTCTTCCGGTCCCAGGAGGCCCTTCCGGTGGCCGTCCTCCGCGATGCCCGCCGACGGCGCCTCCGGAACGATCCCCTTGCCCTGGCCGCCGTTCTGCGGGGACTGGGAACGGGGTCCCAGCCCTCCTTCTGGGATCGCCTCCCCGGGCTACAGGTGGAGACCCTCCTGGTCACGGGGGCCCTGGACCTGAAGTACGAGGCCGTGGCCGGGCGGATGCAGGCGAGCCTCCCCCGGGCCCGGCACGTCATGGTGCCAGACGCCGGCCACACGGTCCATCTGGAGGCGCCCCGGGGGTGGCTCCAGGCGGTGATTCCGTTTCTGTCCGGCGGCTGAGCGATCACGCCGTGCCGACGTGGAGCCCTTCGGTGAGGGACGCCAGGGGCGGGTCGTGGGCCTCCTGGAAGAGCTCGAAGTGGACGGCCCGGCCGATGCGGCCCAGGGGGTCCGCCCGACGGATCGTCTCCTGGTAGGTCCCATAGCAGTCCAGCGCAGCGCGACCCGCCTCCAGGTCCTGGTCGGAGAGGGGGATCACCGCGTCGATGGCCTCCCGAGGGGAGGTGTGGAGGGCGTCCTGGACGCCCTCCCGCTCCTCCAGGGTGAAGAGGGCCAGGCGGGTGGGTCCTCCCACCCCTTCCCGGAGTTCACAGAACACCCGCTTCACCACGGCGTGGGTCACCAGGTGGTCATGGAACCCGCTCACGCCATGGACGGCGTACGTGACCACCACGTGCGGCGCCAGGGCCTGCATCGACCGGCGGACCACCTCCTCGATCCCCCGGGGATCCATCTCCGCCAGCCCCGAATCCGGCAGGTCCAGCACGGTCATGGACGTCAGCCCCAGGGTCCGCTCCACCGCCTCCATCTCCGCCAGACGGACCCGGCCCATCTCCTCCACCGAAAGAGCCAGCGCGTGCCGCTGCCGGGTGGCGCCGCCCCGGGTCAGGGTGAGGAGGTGGACCTCGTGCCCCTCCCGGAGCTGGCGGGCCATGGCCGGGGCCGGACCGAAGGATTCGTCATCCGGGTGGGGAAAGACGTAGAGCAGGCGCACAGTGGAGCGGTAACCTTCGAGGCGGGAGCGTCGGGAGGGGGAACCGAGCGGGGAGGCTCAGGAGAGATACCGATACATCAGGTCCAGGAGCTCTCCCTCCATGGCCTCGGCCGCATCTCCCCCCTCCCGGGCCGCTTCCGCGGCGCAGTGCCTCAGGTGGTTGCGCATCACCTCGCGGCTCACCCCGCGAAGCGCCTCCTGGATGGACGCGATCTGGACGAGGATGTCCGGGCAGTAGCGCTCCTCCTCCACCATCCGATGGACCCCCCGCACCTGGCCCTCGATCCGGCGCAGGCGCTTCAGGTTGCGGTCCTTGGTCTCGGGATCGACGGCCAGGGCGAGCTGCGGGTGGTGGCATCCCTCGGGCGCCGGATCGGCGGCCCCGGATTCGGAGCCCTGCACGCCGTCCTTCCGGTGTCCTGGGCGGGTCTCGGTGGAGGACATGGATCGTGGAATCGGAGGAAAGCACTCCCGCGGAGGGCGGCTGGCCGGCGGTCGGCCCCGGGAGCGGCGGCGGCCCGCGAGGGCCCTGCCCGGTGCCCAACCCGGGAATCGCCGGGGAGTTCCGTTCTCCGGCGCGGGTGCCGGTCATACCCTGCCGGGGTATGGGCCTTGCGCCGCCCCCGGGATCTCCCCGACCCTTCCGGCGGTATCTGCCGCACGCTCGCTGAACCGCGGGAAGACCGTTCCCGTCGCTTCCGCCCCTTCCCGCACTCCCCATGGCCGCACCCACCGTGCTCCTCCTTGCCCTGCAGCTGGCAGCCGTCACCCTGGCCTCCGGCCCGGTGGGAGAAGGGCCCACGACCGACCCGGACCGGCTCCTGCGGGCCGATTCCCTCTTCCGCGCCGGCTCCCCGGAGGAGGCCTTCCGGGAGATGGACGCGCTCCTGGGCGACGACCCCAGGAACTACGAGGCGCTGTGGCGGGCGGCCTCCTTCGCCGTGGCCCTCGGGGTGGTGGCGGAGGAGTCGAAGAACGGCGACGCCCCCCACCGGTGGTACGAGCGGGCGGAGCGACTTGCCTCCCGGGGTCGGGACGTGGAGCCCGAGCGGGTGGAGGCCCGCTACTGGGAGGTGGCGACCCTGGGGCGTCTCGCCCTGGGTGCCGGACCCCAGGAGGCGTCGGATCTGGCGGACCGGATCCGGACGGGAGCCCTGGAGATCCTGGAGCGGGAACCGGAGCATCCCGGTGCCCACAACGCCCTGGGCCGCCTGTACTATGAGATCATGGCCCTGCCCGGGGTGTCCCGTTTCCTGGGACGAACCTTCACCCGCACCCAGGCGCTGGACGAGGCGAGTTGGTCCCTGGCGGAGTCGCACCTCCGCCGGGCCATGGACCTGGATCCGGGAATGCCTCTCTACCGACTGGACTTCGCCCGGTACCTCCTCCGCCGGGGGGACCGGGATCGGGCTCGGGAGGAGTTGCAGCGAGTGGTCCGCCAGGCGGGGGAGCAGCCTCCGGAATCGGCCTTCGCCGCCGAGGCCCGGCGGCTTCTCCGGGAGGCGGATGGGTGAGCGCGACCGACGGCTCGTCCGGAGGTGGCGAGGGCCAGGGGATGGGTCCACCGGCCCCGGGCCGAGCGCTGGAGCGACGGGTTCCCAGGGAGGAGCTGGACCGGATCATCCGCCGGGCGGTGGAGCTCCAGTTCCACGCCGCGGAGGCGTCGGAGGGGGAGCTTTCCGAGGCGGAAGTGGTCCGGATCGGCGCCGAGGTGGGGCTGGACGCCGGACACGTGCGGAGGGCTCTGGAGGAGGTCCGGGCCGATGCCCTGGCCCCTGCCCTCCCCCCCGACGACTCGCTCCTCGAACGGGTCATCGGTCCGGGGCGCTTCCAGCACCGGCGGGTGGTCCCCGGAGAGCCGGAGCGGGTGGAGGGGGAGGTGGCCCGGTGGCTCCGGGACCGGGAGAGCCTCCATCCGGTCCGGAGCCGGGCGGGGATCTCCCTCTGGGAGCCCGCCGAAGGCTTCCTCCCCCAGCTGCAGCGGGGGCTCAAGTGGCGCGGGCACCGGTATGACCTGGCCCAGGCCCGGCAGCTGGAGGTGACCGTCCAGGGGTTGGAGAACGGGTGGTCCCTGGTGACCCTCACCCTGGATCTCCGGAACGTCCGAGCCGAGCAGGGTGGTGGGTGGATGACGGGACTGGCCTGTGCGGGCGTGGCCGCCACACTCCCCGTGGGGCTCGCCGTGCTTTCCCTGCCCGTGGCAGGGGCGGTGGCCCTGGCGGCAGCCGGAACCGGGGTGGGCGCGTCCGCCGGCGTGGCCGCGGGGCGGAAGGCCTTCCGGGATCAGTCGGCCCGGATCCGGATGGCGGCGGAGGGATTCCTGGACCGGGTGGAAAGGGGGGATCTGGTCCCCCCCCGTCCGCCGCGGCTCCAGGGGGACTGAAGCCAGGGGTTCGGATCCATGGGAAACCCTTCCTCTCCGGCCCTGTCCCGCCGCTCCCTGCTTCCGGCGGGGACCCCTGGGCGCCCATGGGTGCAAGGGCTCCAGGTCGGGCTCCTGGCCCTCGGGACCCTGTTCGGAGGCGGTCCAGGCCCTCTTGCGCCTACCCACCTTGCCGCCCAGGCCCAGGCCCCGGTGGTGGACGTGGAGCGGGTCATGGCCGAGCTGGAGCCGGAGATCCGACAGGCCCTGGCCGAGGGGCGGATTCCCTCCCTGGCCCTGGCGCTGGTGGTGGGCGAGGAGATCGTCTGGAGCCAGGGCTTCGGCCATGCCAACCTCTATTACCGGTCCCCGGCCACCCCCACCACGGTGTACACCATCGCGTCCACCCTGAAGCCCATGGTGGCCACGGTCCTCCTCCAGCTCCGGGACGAGGGGCGCCTGGGGCTGGACGACCCCGTGACCCCGTACCTGGGCGGGCTCACCATCCAGGGGGAGGATCCGGACAACCCCGTCACCTTCCGCCACCTGCTGACCCACACCTCCGGGCTTCCCACCGTCTTCTCCCCGGTCCCCCTGTGGTCCGACTCCGTCCCCACGGGGATGGAGGCCTATCTCCGGGCGAGGCTGCGGGTGGAGGGCCCGCCGGAGGAGCGGGTCCGCTACTCCAACATGGGGTTCACCCTCCTGGCCTTCCTGGCGGAGCGCCTCACGGGGGTGGAGTTCAGGACCCTGGTCCGGGACCGGATCTTCGATCCCCTGGAGATGACCTCCACGGAGTTCCACCTCCCGGCGGAGATGAACGAGCGCCTCGCCATCCCGTATCAGGTGGATCCCGTCACCGACGAGCTTCGGGCCACCGAGGTCATCCGATTCGCGGAGTGGCCCGCGGGGGGAGCGTGGGGGACGGTCCTGGATCAGGCCCGCTGGCTGGCGGTGAACCTGAATGGAGGCGTCTACCGGGGGCGGAGGCTCCTGGCCGAGGAGACCCTGGTGGAGAGCCATACCCATCAGTTCTCCCGCTTCCAGGGTCCCATGGGCGGCGGGTGGGGAGGGCGGTCGGCGGGATACGGTCTGGCCTGGTGGACCACCACCCGGGACGGGGAGCGGTACATTGCCCACTCGGGGAGCGTGCGGGGCTACACCGCCTTCCTCCACGGCAATGTGGATCGGCGGATCGGTGTCGCCATCCTCACCAACGGGCACCGCGCCCACCCCCACCTGGTGGCGCTCTCGAACCGGGCCACGGATCTCATGGCGCGCCACACCCTGGTCCCCTGACGCGCCCTCCGGGGCGGCCGGCGCCCCGCGTCTCCCTCGGCGTGGGCGCCCCGCGCCCTCAGCGCACCAGCTTCTTGTAGCGGATCCGGTGGGGCTGTGCGGCCTCGGCCCCCAGGCGGCGCTTCCGGTCCTCCTCGTATTCCCCGTAGTTCCCCTCGAACCACCGCACCTGGGATTCCCCCTCGAAGGCCAGGGTGTGGG
>JBJHCB010000166.1:0-6272 GCA_050485805.1 Gemmatimonadota bacterium
TCCTGGCCGCCGCTCCCGGGAGTGTGGAGCCACGGGTGGAGGAATTCCGCCGCTCCTTCGATCTTACCCTGACGCAGGTGGGTCGGGTGGTCCGAGGAGAGGGGGTCTGGATGCTCCACGAGGAGGGAGGGAGCCCGGTGCGGATCCGGGAGGGTGGCTGGGATCATTTTGCGGGGGAAGGTGGGGAGGGGACGGCGTGATCCGCGCCGCCCTGGTGCTCCCGTTGGGCGCCCTCATCACCCTGGTCCTGGGCGGATGGATCGTCCTCTCCTCCCTCCTGCGCCTTCCCGGCACCCGATGGTGCTGCGAGACCTTCCCCCGGGCCTGGGCCCGCCTCCTCCTCTTCCTCTCCGGCGCCCGGATCCGGGTGGAGGGAGGGGATCGGGTGGACTGGAGTCGTCCCATGATCCTGGTGGCCAACCATCAGAGCTGGTTCGATGTCTTTGCCCTGGCGGGGCACCTGCCGGCCCGGTACCGCTTCGTGGCGAAGCAGGAGCTGGGCCGCATCCCCGTCTTCGGTCGGGCATGGAGGGCCTGCGGCCACATCTCGGTGGACCGGGGAGACCGCGGGCAGGCCATCTCCTCCCTGGAGGAGGCAGGGGGACGCATCCGGGACGAACGGCTGGCGGTGATCTTCTTCCCCGAGGGGACCCGCTCCCCCGACGGGCGCCTCCGGGCGTTCAAGAAAGGGGCCTTCGTACTGGCCCTCCAGACCGGGGTGCCCGTGGTTCCCGTGGGGATCTCCGGGAGCCGGGCCATCATGCCCAAGGGTTCCTTCCGGATCCGGTCCGGAGAGATCCGGGTCCGGGTGGGAGACCCCCTCCTCGTGGCGGGACGCACCATGGCCGACCGGGACGAACTGGTGCGGGAGGGGAGATCGCGGGTGGCGGCGCTCATGGAGGACCCGGACGCCCTCACTGGCGGCCTGGAGTCCGATGGAGAGGAGGAGGACCGGGGTCCGGGGGGCGGGTTCGGGACCGGATCGGGGAAGGGGAACGGAGTGAGCCGGGGGGACACCCCCGGCCGGGGCTGAACACCAGGGACCATGGGGATGCCATCGATGCAGATCACGGACGTGCGGGGGAGGGAGATCCTGGATTCCCGGGGGAATCCCACGGTGGAGGCGGAGGTGGAGCTCCGAGGCGGCGCGGTGGGCCGGGCGGCGGTGCCGTCCGGGGCCTCCACCGGCGAGAACGAGGCCGTGGAGCTCCGGGACGGGGATCCGGGACGGTACCTGGGCCGGGGGGTCCAGGGGGCCGTGGCCCACCTGGAGGGGGAGATCCGGCGGCTCCTCGTGGGGTGGGATGCCGAGGACCAGGCCGGGGTGGACCGGGCCATGATCGAGGCGGACGGCACCCCCAACAAGGGTCGTCTGGGGGCCAACGCCCTCCTGGCCGCATCGCTGGCCACGGCCCGGGCCGTGGCCCACGCCCGGGGCGTCCCCCTCTTCCAATCCATGGGCGGAGAGGAGGCCACCCTCCTCCCCGTTCCCATGCTGAACATCCTGAACGGAGGATCCCACGCCCCCAACAACGTGGACTTCCAGGAGTTCATGATCATGCCCGTGGGGGCGGACCGCTTCTCCGAGGCCCTCCGCATGGGGGTGGAGGTCTTCCACCACCTGAAGGCGGTCCTGTCGGAGCAGGGGCGGAGCACGGCCGTGGGCGACGAAGGGGGCTTCGCACCGGACCTGGGGAACAACCAGGAGGCGGTGGAGGTGGTGCTCCGGGCCATCGAGCGGGCGGGGTATCGTCTCGGGGAGGACATGGTCCTGGCCCTGGACCCGGCGGCGTCGGAGTTCCACGACGGGGACGCCTACACCTTCCGCTGGTCCTCCGGGGAGCGCCGGGACGCCAGGGGGATGGTGGCCTTCTGGAAGGACTGGGTGGACCGTTACCCCATCGTGTCCATCGAGGATGCCATGGACGAGAACGACTGGGCGGGGTGGAAGGCCCTCACCGAAGAGGTGGGGAACCGGGTGCAGCTGGTGGGGGACGATCTGTTCGTCACGAACACCACCTTCCTGGAGCGGGGGATCCGGGAGGGGGTGGCCAACGCCATCCTCATCAAGGTTAACCAGATCGGAACCCTCACCGAGACCCTGGCCGCCATCCGGACCGCCCACGATGCCGGGTACCGGGCGGTCATCTCCCATCGGTCCGGCGAGACGGAGGACACCTTCATCGCGGATCTGGCGGTGGCCACCGGGGCCGGACAGATTAAGACCGGAAGCGCCTCCCGCACGGACCGGGTGGCGAAGTACAACCAGCTCCTCCGCATCGAGGAGGCCCTGGGGGACCGGGCCCGCTATCCCGGGCGCCCCTTCTGAGCCCGCGCGGCGGCCCCTGCCGCCCGGGCGTCCCATGCGCAGGGACGGAGATCACCCATGTTGAGGAAGCTTCCCCTTCCCGCCCTCCTGGGGCTGGCCGCCTACTACGCCCTCTTCGGGGGGGAGTACACCCTCCTGGACCTGAAGGGGATCCATCACCGCACCGCCGCGGCCCAGGACGCGCTGGAGGAGCTCCGGACCGAGACGGCGGGGCTGCGTGAGCGCGTGGAATCCCTGGAGGGGGATCCCCGGGTGCTGGAGACCCTGGCCCGGGAGCGATTCGGGATGATCCGGGAGGGAGAGATCCTCTACCGCTTTGCCGAGGTGGACGAGGTCCCGGATCGGCCTTGACACCGGGGGGGAGCACGGATAGCGTTTTGGTCTTCGCCGGAGTAGCTCAGCTGGTTAGAGCAGCGGAATCATAATCCGCGTGTCGGGGGTTCGAGTCCCTCCTCCGGCACTGGCGGGCGGGTCTGGAGGAGGTCGGACAACCGGCCGCGCCGGCGCGCTTCCCAGATGGAAGGCCTCCCGGGCACCCAGCCCGGGAGGCCTTCGCGCATGGGGACCCCTTCTCGCCCCGCAGGAGTCCCCGCCGTATCTTCCCGCCGTCCAAGGCATCCACCGCACACCGCGTTTCGCTCGGGATCATGAACCACGTCTCCTCGCCGAAAGAACTCCTGGTCCGACGGAGGGACCGCCTCCGGGAACGGGTCGGGCGGGCCCTCCGCGCCCCCAGCACCACGCCCGATGACCCCCTGGATCCGCCCCGGCGGGCCTATCTCCTGGGAGAGGCCCGGGATCTCTACTGGAACGATCTGGAGTGGGAGAACGTCACCGAGGAGGAACGGATGGAGGGGGGAGGGCTCCCCGAGCTCACCTTCCCCGGGGTCCTGGCCTTCGTCCGGGGCCTCCTCCTGGACGAGGTCATGCCCGATTCCCAGGTGGGGCCCTCCCCGCGCCCTGAGGTGGTGGAGGACTTCCTGGAGTTCCTGGCCCAGCGGATCCTGGAGCTCCGGGACGCCGCCGCAGGCGGGGTGGGGGAAGAGGGGGACCGGGCCGCCCTGGAGCTCCGCATGACCGACGGACTCCTGGACCGGGTCCTGGTGACCTACCACGGCATCGAGCCCGAGGACGCGGGGCCGCTGGAGGAGACCTGATCCCCCTCCGGCCCCGTCCCGGACACCCCTACCTTGCCGGAGCCCCCCTCCTCTTCGCCCATCGGGGGGGGGCCGCCCTGGCCCCGGAGAACACGTTGGCCGCCTTCCGGTCGGCGGTGGAGGTGTGGGGCGCCGATGTCCTGGAGATGGACGTCCACCTCTCCCGGGACGGGGAGGTGGTGGTGATCCACGACCCCACGGTGGACCGGACCACCGACGGGGTGGGGCGGGTGGCGGAGATGACCTGGACGGAGCTGTCCGCCCTGGATGCGGGCCATCCCTTCCTGGACCTGGAGGGGCAGCCGAGCTTCCGTGGACAGGGAGTGGGGATCCCCCGGTTCGCCGATGTCCTCACCGCCCTTCCCCGGACCCGCCTCAACGTGGACGCCAAGGCCCCCGAGGCGGCCCGACCCCTCCTGGAGCTGGTGGTGGCCCATGGAGCGGAGCACCGGGTCCTCTTCGCATCCGAGCACGAGAAGGGGCGGGGGGACCTCCTGGGATACCCGGGACCCGTGTCCGCTTCGCGCCGGCAGATCCAGCTCTTCTACCTCTCCCATCGCCTCCCCGGAGGCGGCGCCTACACCCCGCGCACCGACGCCCTCCAGATCCCCTGGTTCTGGGAGGGTCGCCAGGTGACCACACCCCGCCTGGTCCGGGAAGCCCACCGCCGGAACCTTCCGGTCCACGTCTGGACGGTGGACGACCCGGAGGGGATGCGGACCCTCCTCCGGTGGGGAGTGGACGCCGTCCAGACGGACCGCCCCGACCTCCTGGCCCGGGTGCTCCACGAGGAGACGGGGCGTCCCCTCCCCCCGGGGTTGCGGGAGGGGAGCGGGGGAGGGTGAACGGGGTGCGGGAGGGCGAGGGGGGCCGGCCCGGCGGGGAGGTCCCCCTCTCCCGGCGACTTCGCCGTCACCTGGACCGGCGTCCCTGGTGGCCGCCCGGGGGACGGGTGGTGGTGGCTCTCTCCGGTGGGCTGGACTCCCTGGTTCTCCTCCACCTCCTGCGCTTCACCCCCGCCGGAGAGGGAGTGGACCTGGTGGCGGCCCACTTCGACCATGGGATGCGCCCCGGGAGCGGGGGGGATGCCCGGTGGGTGGCCGGACTCTGCCGGGCATGGGACGTCCCCCTCCATGGGGGTCGGGCGGAGGCCCCTCCCCGGTCCGGGTCCGAAGCGCGCACCCTGCGCTACGCCTTCCTGGACCGGGTGCGGACCCGGGAGGCCTCCCCCCTGGTGCTCACGGCCCATCACGCCGACGACCAGGTGGAGACGCTCTTCTTCCGCCTCCTCCGGGGGACCGGTCCGGAGGGGCTGGCGGGCATCGCGGAGTGGAGGGAGCCCGGGGTGGGGCGGCCCCTCCTCCCCTTTTCCCGGGCGGAGCTGGAGGGGTGGGCTGCCGCCGCCCGCCTCCGCCCCCGGGAGGACCCCACCAACCGGGAGCGGGTGTTCGCCCGGAACCGGATCCGCCATGAGCTCCTCCCACTCCTGGAGTCCGTCCACCCCGGCGCCCGGAACGCCCTGGAGCGACTCGCTCGCCTGAGCCGGCAGCGGAACCGGGCGGTGGCCCACCTCCTGGCCCCGGAGCTGGAGGCGGTGGTGATCGGGGAGGGCCCGGGGGAGGTGGTGGTGGATCGGGACGCCTTCCTGTCCCGGCCCCCATGGGTCCGCACCGAGCTCCTGCGGGCCCTCCTGGCCCGCCTGGGGGTGCACCCGTCGGAGGCGGGAACCGATGCGGCGGGGGCGTTTATGACTTCCGGTGCCTCGGGAGGCGGGGTGGAGCTGGCCGGGGGCGTGCGGGTGGTCCGGGAATTCGGAGCCTTCCGACTGTCCCGGGAGGCGGGGGGCGGGAAGGGCGTGGGACCGGATGCCACCTCCGGCCGGGAATCGCCGGGCGACGCACCGGGCCTCTCCCTCTCCCGGGACTCGGCGCCGGGGCGGGGTGGTCTGCGCCTGGCCGGTCGCCGGTGGGAGGTGGCCTGGTGGCCGGGGTGGGAGCACAAGGAGGGCGGGGAGGAGGGCGGGGAAGGGGAGTCCGAGGGGCCGTGGACCCTCCTGCGGCTCGGCGGCGCGGCCGGCTTCCTCCGCATCCGGGGGCGCCGGCCCGGCGATCGGGTCCGGCTCCGGGAGGGAACCCGGAAGCTCAAGCGGCTTACACAGGAGCTTCGGGTTCCCCGCGGGGCCCGGGACGGGCTCCCCCTCCTGGTGGACGGGGAGGGGAGGGTGCTGTGGATCCCGGGGCGGTGGACCTCTCCGGCCCTGGATCCCGCCACCGGGACGGAACCCTGGACCATCGGAGTGCGGGATGCCGGCGACGACACCTGAGGGCGTGGCCCGGAGCGTGGGGGTGACCCACCTCCGCAAGGTGATCTTCTCCGAGGAGGAGATCGCCGGGCGCGTCCGGGAGATGGGGAGGGAGATCACCGCCCACTATCCGTCCGGCGACTCCCTGCTGGTGTTGGGGCTCCTGAAGGGCTCCTTTATATTCATGGCGGATCTGGTGCGGACGATCCACCTTCCGCTCCAGGTGGATTTCCTGGTGGCGTCGAGCTACGGCTCCGGAACGACCTCGTCGGGGGAGGTGAAGCTCCTGTATGACTCCGACTCGTCCTTCGAGGGCCGGAACCTACTCCTCCTCGAGGACATCGTGGACAGCGGGACCACCCTGGAGCACCTGGTCCCCCTCCTGCAGGCCCGGAACCCCCGGAGCCTTGAAATCTGTGCCCTCCTCCACAAGCGGCGGGTCACCATGAAGAAGGAAGCCCGGTGGGTGGGCTTCGACTGCCCC
>JBJHCB010000167.1:0-6247 GCA_050485805.1 Gemmatimonadota bacterium
TCCGCTCCCGAGGTGGCCCGGAAGTTCTCCGCGCTCCAGAGCCACACCACCTCCACCGCCGCCGCCCCGTCCCAGTACGCCGCGCTCAGGGCCCTCACGGAGCGGGACCGTGCGGATGCCGAGATCCGGGAGATGGTACGGATCTTCCGCCGCCGGCGGGACCTGGTCCTCGGACTCGTGGGGGAACGCCTCCCGGGGCTCACGGCCGTGACGCCGGACGGGGCGTTCTACGTCTTCCTCCGGGTGGACGGGGAGTTCGGGGGAGGGGTGGACGGATCCCAGGCGTGGTGCGCGCGGGTCCTGGAAGAGACGGGGGTGGCGCTGGTCCCGGGGGAGGCCTTCGGGGACGACCGCTTCGTGCGCCTCTCCTACGCCACCTCCGACGCCAAGCTGGAAGAGGCGATCCGGCGCCTGGCCGAGGAGCGGGGCAGATGACGGGAGAGGGTCGCGCCGACGCGCTGGAACGCTGGATCGAGGAGCACTTCGCCCCGGAGGACGCCGGACTCCGGGCCATCCGCGCCCACATGGTGTCGGAGGGGTACCCCGAGATCCAGCTTCCCCCCATCACCGCCCGGACCGTCCAGATCCTCCTGGGGCTGGTGGGTGCCCGGCGGGTCCTGGAGGTGGGGACCCTGGCCGGGTACTCGGCCCTGTGGATCGCCCGGGCCCTCCCGGAGGACGGCCTCCTCACCACCGTGGAACGGGATCCGGAGCGGGTGAAGGCGGCCCGGAGACTCCTGGAGGAGGCAGGGGTGGGAGGTCGGGTGGAGGTGGTGGAGGGGGAGGCGGGGCCGACGCTGCGGGAGCTCGCGCGCCGGGTCCAGGAGGGAGATGGGACCCCCTTCGACGCCGTCTTCCTGGACGCCGACAAGGAGGGGCTCCCGGGGTATCTGGAGCAGGCCGGACGCCTCCTCGCCCCCGGGGGGCTGCTCCTGGTGGACAACGCCCTGTGGAAGGGACGGGTGGTGGACCCCGAAGCCCGGGACGAGGCCACCGAGGCGGTCCGGGAGCTGGCCCGGTCGGTGGCCCGTGGGCAGGAGTGGGACGGCACGATCCTCCCCACCGGGGACGGACTCCTGGTGGCGGTGCGGCGGGGCGCCTGACCGGCGGAGTCAGCCCAGCGCCGCCAGCGCCCGCCCGGCGGCCTTCTCCACGCCGGACAGGTACCCGCTCCCGAAGAGGTTCAGGTGCACCAGGAGAGGGTAGAGCCGGTACACCTCCCGGCGGCAGCCACCGTAGTCCGGGTGGACCGGAAGGGCTTCGCGGTACGCGTGGAAGACCGGGTCCCCGAATCCGCCGAAGAGCTCCATCATGGCCAGATCCACCTCCCGGTGGCCCCGGTAGACCGCGGGATCCACCAGGCAGGGCTCGCCCCCGGAGGTGACCACCACGTTCCCCGACCACAGGTCCCCGTGGAGGAGGGAGAGGCCGTCTGTCTCCCACCCCGCCAGCGCCTCCTCCATTCGATCCAGGAGTCGCCCCAGGGTCCGACGGGCCGCTTCAGGGAGCTTCCCGGACGCACGGGCGATCTGGGGCTCCAGGCGCAGGTCCCGCCAGAACGCCGGCCAGCCTCCCTTCCCGTGCGGGGCATTCCTCTGGGGAAGGGGGCCGATCCACCCATTCCGGGGCCATCCGGGCCCGGATTCCCACTCCGGACCCGGGTGGGGGGGGGCGGGAGCGGCGATGGGGCGGTGGAGGTGGGCCAGACCGGCACCCAGCCGGGCGTCCGTGTCCCCGCCGGGCGCCCCCGGAGGGAGATACTCCAGAAGGAGCCACCGGGGAGCCGCGCCCAGGACCCGGGGGACCCTGAGCCCCCCCCGCCGCGTCAGGGCCTCCAGCCCTTCCGCCTCGAGGGGGAAGGACCGGGTGCCCGGGGGGCCCCACTTCACGAAGGCTTCCCCTCCGCCCCTCCTCCCGCCCCTTCCCGGGGCGAGCTCCCCCGGGACCCGGATGTGGGCGGCGGGGTGGATGCACCCTCCCGAGATCCCTCGGACCCGGAAGGTCTCCACCACCTCCCCGGGGTCGCCCTCCGGGACCAGGGCCGCCGCCACCGCCCGCGCCACCTCCCGGGGGATTGGGCCGGGACCTGGTCCTCCGGAAGGGTGGGACGTCACGTCTCTCCGTTCTCCAGGGAGTCGAGGAGGGACCGGCATCCCCGGGACACCATCTCGAACACCCGGTCGAAGCCCTCCGGTCCGCCGTAGTAGGGATCGGGGACATCCGTCTCTCCATCCGCCTCCGGGTCGAACTCCCGGAAGAGTCGGAGCCGGGCCCGGGTCTCGCCTCCGGGGTGGAGCCCCTTCAGGTCCGAGAGGTTGCTCCGGTCCATGGCCAGGATGAGGTCGAACCGATGGAAGTCCTCGCTTCGTACCTGCCGGGCCCTTCCCTCGAGCCGGACGCCGTTGCGGGCCGCCACCTCCCGCGAGCGGGGGTCCGCCAGGTTCCCCACGTGCCAGGCCCCGGTTCCGGCGGAGTCGGAGGGGTACCGCTCCTCCACCCCCGCCGCCTCCGCCATGTGTCGGAACACCCCTTCCGCCAGGGGAGACCGGCAGATGTTCCCGAGACAGACGAAGAGGACGGACCGGGGTCCGTCGGGGGGCGTGGGAGGGGGGTCGTGGGGTTGTGCCATGGGCTGGGTGGGGTGGAGGGAACGGGAAGGGGGGGATCCTGACCGGGGTCGCCGGGTTCAAGGAGCCGTGTTCGAAACGAGGGGATCCTTCTAAACTTAAAGATCTGTGGGGCTGCCTCCCAAGGGAGAGGCCCTTCCGGAGCAGGGCGCTGGGACGAAGGTCCCGGTACCCCCTCCCTTTCCGGGATCCCCCGGAATGCAGGTTGACGCGACCCACGAGGAGTGAACGGAACTTGGAAGAGAGGATCAACACCTTCGAGGCCCTGGGCCTTTCGGAGATTCGACTGGCCGCGGTGGAGGCGGAAGGGTGGACCCTCCCAACCCCCATCCAGCAGAAGGCCATCCCCGCGGCGCTTGAGGGTAGGGACGTGGTGGGGATCGCCCAGACGGGAACGGGGAAGACGGGGGCGTTCATCCTCCCCTCCCTGGAGCGCATCGAGGTGGGGAAGGGGCTCCAGATCCTGGTGCTCTGCCCCACCCGGGAGCTGGCCCAGCAGGTGGCCGAGGACGCAAAGGCCCTTTCCCGGGGGAGCTCCCTGCGGGTGGCGGACGTGGTGGGGGGCGTGAACTACGGTCCCCAGATCGACGCCCTCACCGGGGGGTGGGAGATCATCGCCGCCACGCCGGGGCGCTTCAACGACCACCTGGAGCGGGGGAACGTGGACCTGGGGAACCTCAAGGTCCTCATCCTGGACGAGGCGGACCGGATGCTGGACATGGGCTTCCGCCCCCAGATCGAGGACGTGCTCCGCCGGTCCCCGCGGACCCGCCAGACCATGCTCTTCTCCGCCACCATGCCCAACGGGGTCCACGCCCTGGCGCTCCAGGTGACCCGGGAGGCCGTCTGGGTGGAGGCCACCCCCGAGGGGACCACCGCCGAGGGGATCGACGAGGTGGTCTACATGGTGAAGCCGGAGCGGAAGCCCGAGCTCCTCACCCACCTGCTGGAGCGCCCGGACTGGGACCAGGTTCTGGTCTTCACCCGCACGAAGGCGGGGGCCGACGCCCTCCGCTCCCACCTGGATCGGGCCGGCATCGGGGTGGATGTGATGCACTCGGACCGGCGGATGGAGCATCGCGTCCGGGCGCTGGATCGCTTCTCCACGGGAAGCGTCCGGGTCCTGGTGGCCACCGACGTGGCCCAGCGTGGACTGGATGTGGAGGGGATCTCCCACGTGGTGAACTACGACGTGCCCATGGACCCTGAGGACTACGTCCACCGGATCGGTCGGACGGGGCGGGCCGGGGCGGCGGGGAACGCGGTCACCTTCGTCACCGCCACCGACCTGGGCTTCCTCAAGTCCATCGAGGTCCGCCTCGGGCGAAAGCTGGAGCGGGTGTCGCTGGAGGGCTTCGACTACGTGGGGGCCTCGGCCAGCGGGACCGGGCGGAAGCCCCGGCGGACCCGTACCGGTGGGGGGATCGGGAGCCGGTCCGCTCAGCAGCTCTCCGACGAGGAGCTGGCGGCGCTGCTCAAGTTCGGGGGGTGACGGGCGCGCCGCGCCCCCCTCTTCCACCCCTCCACGGGGGTTGCCCATGCTGATGCGTCGCTACGGTTCCTCCCTCCACAGCGTCGAACCGGACTTCGACCCCCGGGCCCTTTCGGAGATCGGGTTCCGACGGGACCGGAGACACTCCCTGCCGGTGGACGAATGGGAGAGCGGGTGGACGCGGGTCCGGGAGGCCAGGCTGGAGCCCACGGCCTCCGCACCGGTCCAGATCGACGCCGAACAGGCGCTCCTGGACCGGCTCCGGGGTGGGTTGGACGAGCTCCTGGCGGCGCTCGGGGAGGGGGAGGTCCTCCTCATCGAGAGCGAGCCTGGAGTGGACTGGCCCAAGACCCGGGAGAGCCGGGAGAATGTGGTGGTGGAGGGAGAGAACCGGTTCCACTTCCACTGGCGGGTGGAGCCTCCCCTCCGCCTGGCGGTCTTCCGGCCGTCCTCCCCGTGAACCGACCAGGGGCCCTGGCGGCCCTCCTCTTCCTCCTCCTGGCCGTGGGGTGCGTCTTCGAGCGCAGGCCGGACCCGGACGTCCTCCTCCTGGACGCCGGACGGGAGGCCGAGGCCGACCTCCTGCCCGAACCCCCACGGGAGCACCCCGAGGCGGCCGCAGCCACCGTGGCCGAGGTCTTCCGGGAAGCGGTCCGGCTGGGAGATCTCTCCCTGGCCCTGGGACTCCTCCACCGCGAGGCGGTCCTGCTGGACGGCCTCGCCGTCGGGTCGGACGAGGGGGCGGCCGGGTTCGCCACCCGGGGAGAGCTCCTCCTGGCCATGCGCCGGCTCCACCAGAATGGACTCCGCCTCCTTCCCACCGAGGTGGAGGTAGCCGTGATGGACCAGGTCGCTGTGGTCACCACCCGCCTGGACCTCCTCCGTCCCTTGGAGGAAGGGGAGGAACTGGCCGTGCAGGAGGCCCGGGTGTGGGAGACCCTGGTCCTGGTGGCCACGCCCGAGGGCTGGCGGATCCGTCACCTCCACCGGTCCGTCCGCCCCCTGGACTGATCCTCACCCTCCCCTCCTCCACGGGACCCACGCCATGCCCACCCTGGACGACATCCGAGCGGCTCGGGAGCGGGTCCGGGATGAAATCGTCCTGACCCCGTGCACCCGGTCCCTGGTCTTCGGCGACCTGGTTCCCGGACGTCTCCACTTCAAGTTCGAGAACCTCCACCGGACCGGGTCGTTCAAGGAGCGGGGGGCACTGAACCGCCTCCTCCACCTGGATCCGGAGGAGCGCCGGTGGGGGGTCATCACCGCCAGCGCGGGGAACCATGCCCAGGCCGTGGCCTTCCACGCCACCCGCCTGGGTATCCCGGCCACGGTGGTGATGCCCGAGACCACCCCGCTGGTGAAGGTGACGAACACCCGACGGCACGGGGCCCGGGTGGTGCTCCACGGCCAGCGATTCTCCGAGGCCATCGCCGAGGCGGAGCGGCTCCAGGCCCGGGAGGGGCTCGTCATGATCCACGCCTTCGATGACGAGCAGGTCATTGCCGGGCAGGGAACGTTGGGGTTGGAGTTGGCGGAGCAGGTCCCCGACGTGGACCTGGTCCTGGTCCCCATCGGGGGGGGCGGGCTCATGGCCGGTACCGCGCTGGCCCTCAAGTCCCTGAAGCCGAACGTGCGCTTCGTGGGCGTCGAGGCGGAAGCGGCTCCCTCGGCCCGCCTCTCCCGGGATGCGGGCCGGATCGTGGAGGCTGAAACGGGGGAGACCCTGGCCGACGGGATCGCCGTGAAGCGGGTGGGGGCGCTCACCTTCCCCCTCATCGAGGCCCTGGTGGAGGACATCGTCCTGGTGACCGAGGAGGAGATCGCCCGGGCCATCCTCCTTCTCCTGGAGCGGGAGAAGACGGTGGCGGAAGGGGCCGGTGCCGCCGCGCTGGCGGCCCTCCTTTCCCGGCGGGTGGGGGTGGGTCCCGATGAGACGGTGGTGGCCGTCCTCTGCGGCGGGAACATCGACATCAACATGGTCTCCCGGATCATCGATCGGGGGCTGGTGGACGACGGTCGCCTCGCACGGCTCCGCATCACGGCCCGGGACCGCCCGGGGAGCCTGGCCCGTTTCACCCAGGTGGTGGCCCGGGTGGGGGCCAACGTCCTGGAGGTGATGCATCAGCGG
>JBJHCB010000168.1:0-6233 GCA_050485805.1 Gemmatimonadota bacterium
TGATCCAGTCCCGGGTGGAGCTGGACTCGTAGTGGCAGGCCCGGGTCTCCACGATGGGCTGCTCCAGGAGCGCGGGGAAACGCTCTTCCAGGACCCGGAGGGGCTGTTCCACGAACTCGTCGGGGATCCGGCGATCCGAGGTGTCGGGATCCTCGCCGGCCCGTCCCCCCGTCCGGAGGCGGAAGCCCCGGTGGTCCGGGGGGAGAGAGGGCCAGCCGGTGACCCCGGGGACGTTCCAGCTGGGAAGGTTGGGGAAGTCGAAGCCCGCCTCCCCGGGTGGGGTCCCATAGTAGTAGACGTGGCCCATGGGGATCCGGATCCGGTCCGCCATGAGCTCCGGGAATGCCTTCGGAAACCAGGGCCCCAGCGCGAAGACGAAGAGGTCGGCTCCCAGCGCCCCCTCGTGGCCGTCCAGGGAGAGGTCGGCCAGCCGTCCTCCCGCGGTGGTTCCCGGGGCGGCCCGGGCGATGCGGATCTCCCCCCCCCGCCGCCGGAAGATGTGAGCGACCCGCTGGCAGGCCACCCGGGAGCGGGCCACCCCGGCGCCCGGCTCGTAGAGGGCCTCGTCCAGCCCCTCCGTCCGGATCTGGGGCCAGCGCCGCCGCACCTCGTCCATGTCCAGCACCTCGTAGGGCACTCCGGCCAGGTCCCAGATCTCCCGCACCCCGGAGATGAAGGGATCCCCTTCCCGGCGCAGGATCAGGTCACCGGTCTCGAAGAAGACCGGCCCACCCATGGCGTCGGCCCACTCCTCGTCGAAGGCGTGCCACTGCCGGATGGCCCTGTGGGCCCACGACGTCCAGAGTTCCCGCCCCGGGTAGGAGGTCCGGATTCCCCGGGTCTCGTCCCCGGAGGTGGAGCGGGAGTTGCCTGGTCCGTAGAGATCCACCAGGGTCACCCGCGCCCCTGCCTCCTGCAGTCGGAGGGCGGTCCAGACGCCGAAGACCCCGGCACCCACCACCGCCACCTCCCGGTTCCGGCCGGCGGAGGCGGACGGGGCGGTCGCACCGCTCCCGGCCACGGCAGGGGCGCACCCCGCCGACAGGCTTCCCGCGCCCCCCAGCGCCAGGGCCCCGGCTCCCAGGCCGGAACGCTTCAGGAAGTCCCTTCGGTCCAGCGTGGTCGTTCCGTCCGTCACGGGACCGCCGCGACGCAGGTGATCTCCACGTCGGCGTTCACCGGGAGCTCCCGAACGGCGATGGCGGTGCGGGCCGGTGGGTCCACGGGGAAGTACGGGACGTACGCCTCGTTCATGGCCCCGTACTCGTCCATGTCCACCAGGTAGACCGTGCACTTCACCACGTCTGCCATGGTGGCGCCCGCCGTGGCGAGACGCTCCTGGATCTGGTCCAGGGCCTGGCGGGTGGCCGCCTGGATGTCCCCTTCGGCACTCCGACCGATGACCCCCGAGAGGAAGAGGAGATTCCCGGTCCGGACCACGGGGGAGAAGAGGGGCGAACCGCCCGTGGCGGGACGGATGGCCTCCTTGTGCGGCCCCGCGCCGGCACACCCCGTCCCCACGAGGGGAAGGGCGGCAGCGACCAGCAGGGCCCCGAGCAGTCTCCGCATGGGTATCCAACCTCCACGTGCGGGTGGACGGTGAACGTTGAACGACCGCAGCCGAGGGCCGGAGGGGGACATGGGGCCTCCTGTGCCCACCCCCCCGTCCGGCCCCCGGCCGACGGGCGCGGGGCCGAAGATACGGAACGGAGGGGGACCGCGCACCCTCCCCCCGGATCAGGGCTCCCGGAGGAACCGGAGATCCCGGATCCGGGCCGAGCTGGCGGTGAAGGCGGTGACGCGCCCCCGGTCGTCGCGAAGGAAGCGGATCTCCCCGAACCCCGGCGCCTGGAAGCGGTCGGGCTCCACCGGCAGGAAGGGACGTTCCCCCAGGCGGAAGTGGTGGGCCACGAGCCCGCCGTCCTCCACCTGGAGGCGCCAGCGGGTGTCCAGTTCCGGGCTCCGGTAGGCACCGGCGTAGTCCCCCAGGTCCTCCTCACCGGGGACCCAGACCTCCGGGGCCTCGCTCGCGGAGGGGTCCCCGGGAGCGGCGTCCAGGACGCGAACCACAAGGGGCTCCAGCCGATCCGCCAGGTAGAGGTCGGCGATCTCCTCCGCCAGGGCCGAGGGGAGCATGTCGGCGGTGTTGGCCAGGATGGCCACGGCGAAATCCTGGGCGGGGTACCGGTGGAGGACGCTCCGGTGTCCCGCCCAGGACCCCGTGTGCCCCACCCGGAACGCCCCCCGGTACCCCTCCACCACCTGGCCCCAGGCATAGGCGATGGTATCCCCGGAGGTGAGGATGCCCTGCCCCTCCATCCGGTCCAGGAGCGCCCGATCCCCCACCACCGGGTCCCGGAAGTTCAGGATCCAGCGGGCCAGGTCCTCCACCGTGGTGTGCATGGAGCTGGACGCCAGGGCCGTGAGGTTGTTGGTGATCCGCCGGTACCCGCCGTCCCCCCGTGGGGCATAGGAATCGGCGCGGCCCGGCGTCACCTCGGTGTGGTCGTCCTGGACATGGGTCCGGGTCATGCCCAGGGGCTCGAAGAGGTTCTCCCGGCTCCACTCCCGGAAGCTCTGACCCGTCACCCGGGTCACCACCTCCGCCAGGAGATTGTAGCCGGTGTTGGAGTAGGCGTATTCACTGCCCGGGGGGAAGTTGAGGTCCTCCTGGTGGAGGGCCATGCGGAGGATCTGGTCATAGGAGATGATGTCCTGGAAGTCCCATCCCCCCATTCCCAGGGTTCCCGGCCAATCCCGGAGCCCCCCGGTGTGATGGACGAGATGGCGAAGGGTCACGGCCTCCCCCCATTCGGGAAGCTCGGGGACGTGCCGGCGCACCGGGTCATCCGGATCGAGGCGCCCCTCCGCCGCCAGGAGGGCCACGGCCATGGCTCCGAACTGCTTCGAGACGGAGGCGATGTCCAGGACGGTGGTGGTCCCCATGGGGATTCCGTGCTCCAGGTTCGCCATCCCGTAGCCCCGGGCATGGACCGTCCGTCCCCCCTGCATCACCAGGACCGCGGCCCCCGGCGAGTCGGGGCGGTGCCAGCGCACAAAGAGGGCGTCCACTCCTTCCGAGAGGCGGGCGGAATCGGCGGGGAGTCCTTCGGAAGGGGGGGCGGCGAGGGAGGTTCCGAGAGATGGGACGGCCCCTGCCTCCCCGACGGAGAGGACCAGGGCGGCGGCCGCGAGCACGGGCCACCAGATCGCGGGAGGGGGTGCGGATGAGGGAAGGGGGCGCATGGGGCAGCCTGGGCAGACGGGGCACGGGATCTGGGGAGGTGCGGATGGTGGGCCCACCCCGGGACCCCTATCTTCACCCGCCCCCGCGGCCGGGGCAAACCCCGCCCGATACCCCGGCCCCGGGGCCGTGGGATGCCGTCTGGCCACACCTCCACCCCACTCCGCCATGTCCCGTCCGGTCCCGTCCCCTGGTTGGTCCCTGGTCCTTCTCCTCCTCCTCCCCCTGGTGCTCGCGGCGGCTCCCCGCCCCCCCCTCCATGGGGTCGGACCGGCACCGGCAGGACCCGAAGCCGCGACCCCGGCCGACCCGGGGGAGCGCGAGGAGGCCCTCGCGGCCCTCTTCCGGAGGTGGGACTCCACCCGTTCGCCGGGGTGCGCGGTGGGAATCGAGACCGCCGACGGCCCCTGGCTGACCCGGGCGTGGGGGATGGCGGACCTGGAAGGTGGCCTGGCCAACACCCCGGCCACCGTGTTCGAGGCAGGGTCCGTCTCGAAGCAGTTCACCGTGGCGGCGGTGGTCCTCCTGGCCCTGGAGGGGCGCCTCTCCCTGGAGGACGACATCCGGGAGCACATCCCGGAGGTTCCGGACTTCGGGGAGACCATCCGGCTCCACCACCTGGTCCACCACACCTCGGGACTCCGGGATTGGGGGAGCGTGGCGGCCATCTCCGGCTGGGGGCGAGGGGCCAGGACCCACGACCACGGACACGTCCTGGAGATCGTGGGGCGGCAGCGGGCCCTCAATTTCCCACCCGGCTTCGAGTACTCGTATTCCAACACCGGCTTCAACCTGCTGGCCATGGTGGTGGAGCGGGTCACCGGTGAGTCCTTTGCCGGCTTCTCCACCCGACGGATCTTCGAACCCCTGGGCCTGGGGGACACCCAGTGGCGCGACGACTATACGCGGCTCGTCCCGGGACGGAGCAGTGCCTACGCCCCCGCACCCGGGGGAGGGTACCGCATCGATCGCCCCATCGAGCACGTCCATGGGAACGGCGGCCTCCTCACCACGGTGGACGACCTCCTCCGGTGGGACGCCGCCCTCCGGGCGGGGAGCCATGGCCTGGGTGGAGCGGCCTTCGTGGAGCTCATGCACCGGGCCGGGGTGCTCTCGTCGGGCCGGAGCATCCACTATGCAGGGGGCCTGATGCTCGGAGAGCTGGACGGCGTCCGGGAGGTGGCCCATACCGGCTCCACCTCCGGGTACCGGGCATTCCTGGGGCGCTATCCGGACCAGGGGGTGGCGGTGGCTCTGCTCTGCAATGCAGGGGATGTGAACCCCGGTCAGGTGGGCCGGGAGGTGGCGCGGCTCTTCCTGACCCGGGGTGGGGAAGGTCCGGGAGAGGCCTCCGGGGGGGAGGGCCACGGGGCCGCCGTGGCCCCGGTCGGGCTCCATCTCCCCCCCGCGTCGCTGGCGGCTCTGAGCGGGCTCTACCGGAACGCCCGCACGGGGGAACCGGTCCGCCTGCGGGTGGATGGGGAAGGGCTGCACTGGGAGGGGGTGGGCGACCTCCTGCCCCTCTCCGACACCGAGTTCCGGGTGACCACCCCGCCGGGAACCCCGGAGCGCAGGGTGATCTTCCGGGAGGCGCTTGGGGCCGGCGCGGAGGGCGCCTCCCCCGGGGAGGGTGGACGTGACCGCCTGGTCTTCCGGCTGGTGGAGGACGGATGGGAAGGGGATCTCCACCTCCCCACCCGGACCGTCGACCCCGACCCCGACGAGTTCCGTGCGTACGAGGGTAGCTACGCCAGCGCCGAGGCCGAGGCGGAGTTCCGGATCGCCGTGGAGGGCGAGCGCCTCGTCCTCCACCGGCGCCCCTCCACCCGCCTCCCCCTGACTCCGCTCTATCCGGACGCCTTCCAGGCTCCGGAACTGGGGCGGGTGGTCTTCCACCGGGACGCGGCGGGGCGGGTGGTGGAGCTCTCCGTGCAACAGGCCAGGGTCTACGACCTCCGATTCCCGCGATCCCCGGGGAACTGAGCGGAGGGGGGCACCCCGAGGCCCTCCGCGGTGTTTGAAGGACACGATCGGCGGATGCCGCATCGCGGCCCGCCCCCCGTGCGCCGGATCGCCTCCGAACCCCCCACGCCCATGTCCTCCCGCACCCCGCCCCCGGCGCCCCCCCCGAGCGCGCTTCCCCGCCCGGCGCGCTTCCTCCCGGGTCTCCTCTTCCCCGCCCTCCTCCTTCCTGGCCTGCTCGGAGCGGGCGCCGTGGGAGCGGGTGCGGGGGAAGTGGGCGATTTCGGAGGGGGGGATCCAGCCGTCGCCGGGCCTTTCCTCGCTGCGGACTCCACCGCCCGGGTCCGCGAGGCCCGGGAGGCCCAGGCGCGATTCGAGGACTACCGGGTGAGTCGCATCCCTCCCCAAACCCGGACCGAGGCCACGCGATGCGACGTGCGCATCGGCCGCCTGTGCCACTGGTACGGAGGGGCCCGGGAAGCCGACTTCCCGCCTGAGTCCCCGGAGGTGGGGATGGCGCGAAGGGAGCTCCTGGCCACCCTGGAGGGGGTGCGGGGTGAGGTGGCCGACCCCTGGGTGCTGGGGCAGATCGTCCACTACCTGGTGGAGGAGGGGAGCCTGGGGGGAGCGCGGCGGGCCGCCCAGGAATGCGGCCTGGTCCAGGACTGGTGGTGCCTTGCCCTGGAGGGATATGTCCTGCACCTGCAGCAGGACTTCCCGGCGTCGGAGGCCACCTTCGCCCGGTCGCTGGAGGCCATGCCCCGGGAGGAGTGGGAAGAGTGGACCCTCCCCCGATACGTCCTGACCCCCGGGGCGGAGCGGGACTACCGGCGGGCCTCCCCGGAGGAGCGGGACCGGATCCGGGAGCGGCTCTGGCGGTTCTCCAACCCCCTCTTCCTGGTGGAGGGGAACGACCGCCTCACCGACCATCAGGCCCGCCTCGTCCTGGCCCGGATCCGGCGGGAGGCGGAGAACCCCCACCTCATGGCCTGGGACGAGGATCTGGAGGAAGCCCTGATCCGATACC
>JBJHCB010000169.1:0-1175 GCA_050485805.1 Gemmatimonadota bacterium
GCAGGGTACATCGCCTTCACCACCGTGTACCGCCCCGAGGAGATGCCCGGGCAGCGGCAGCCCATCCTCGAGTGGCCCTACCGGGAGGGACTCCGCCTGGACGAAGCGATGCACCCCCTCTCCCTCATGACCACCGGGGTGTACGGCCAGGACCTCCCCGTGCAGAACGGGGCACCCCTCCGCCTCGTGGTCCCATGGAAGTACGGGTTCAAGAGCATCAAGTCCATCGTGAAGATGGAGTTCGTGGAGGAGATGCCCTTCACCACCTGGGCCATGGACAAGCCCCACGAGTACGGGTTCTACGCCAATGTGAATCCCGAGGTGGACCACCCCCGCTGGAGCCAGGCCCGGGAGCGCCGGATCGGGGAGCTCCGCCGGCGTCCCACCCTCATGTTCAACGGGTACGCGGACCAGGTCGCCTCCCTCTACTCCGACCTTGACCTCACCCGCTGGTACTGAGGCCCCCCCGGCAGCGAGCCCGGGGGCCCGGGGTCGGAAGCGGGCGGTCCTGGCGGTCCAGGTCGCGGCCTGGGCCCTGGGACTCCTCCCCCTGGTCCTCCTCCTCCAGGAGGGAGTGACCCGGGGGCTGGGATCCAACCCCATCGAGCGCCTCCTCCTCCATACCGGATGGTGGGGGCTGGTGCTCCTGGTGGCCTCCCTGGCCATCACTCCCCTCCGCCGCTGGACGGGTGCCAATGTCCTGGTGCAGGCCCGGAAGCCCCTGGGGCTCTTCGCCTTCGCCTGGATCACCCTCCATGTCCTCACCTATGTGGGGCTGGACCAGTTCTTCGGCTGGGCCTACATCGTGGAGGATGTCCTGGAGCGCCCCTTCATCACGGTGGGGGCCCTGGGGTTCCTCCTCCTGATCCCCCTGGCGGTGACCTCCACCCGGGGCTGGATCCGGCACCTGGGGAGGAACTGGACCCGCCTCCACCGGCTGGTCTACCCCGCCGCCATCCTGGGCGTCCTCCACTACCAGTGGAAGGTGAAGACCGAGGCCCCGGAGCCCCTCCTGTTCTGGGCGGTCCTGGCCCTCCTCCTGGGGGCCCGGGTGGTCTTTGCCGTCCGGGGTCGGAGAAAGCGGGCGAGCGGCATCGGTTGACGCGCGGGGGCGGATCCGGCGGGGCCCCGACTCCCCCCGGACTGCCGGCTCCCTCCCCGGGCGCCCAGGTTAC
>JBJHCB010000169.1:1185-6083 GCA_050485805.1 Gemmatimonadota bacterium
GCCCACAGCCCGGCGTAGATCCCCCCCCGGGCCAGGAGCTCCTGGTGGGTCCCCGACTCCACCAGCCGTCCCCGATCCAGGACGTGGATGGCGTCGGCGTTCCGCACCGTGGAGAGGCGGTGGGCGATGGCGATGGTGGTCCGGTCGGCGGTGATCCGGTCCAGGGATCGTTGGATGGCCGCTTCCGTTTCGTTGTCCACTGCACTGGTGGCCTCGTCCAGGACCAGAAGGGGCGGGTCCCTGAGGATCGCCCGCGCCAGGGCGATCCGCTGCCGCTGCCCCCCGGAGAGCTTCTGACCCCGCTCCCCCACCACCGTGTCGTATCCCCCGGGAAGGGCCAGGATGAAGTCGTGGGCCTCGGCCAGGCGGGCCGCCTCCTCCACCTCCTCCGGGGACGCCCCCCAGCTGCCGTACTCCAGGTTCTCCCGCACCGTGCCGTGGAAGAGGAAGACGTCCTGGCTCACCAGACCCACGGCGCGACGGAGGTCCGGGAGGTGGATCTCCCGGAGGGGGATTCCGTCCAGGGTGATCTCCCCCTCCGTCACCTCGTAGAGGCGGAGAAGGAGCTTCACCAGGGTGCTCTTCCCCGAGCCGGTGGCCCCCACCACCCCCACGGTGGCCCCTGCGGGAACCCGGAGGGAGAGGTCCCGGAGCACCGCCGGCCCACCCCCGTAGGCGAAGGTGACGCCGCGGATCTCCACGGCCCCCTCCACCTCCTCCACCGGGAAGCGCCGGGTCCCCGTCAGGATGGCCACCGGAGTCTCCAGCAGGTCCATGACCCGGTTCGTGGAGGCCATGGCGCGCTGGTACTGGTCCAGGGTCTCCCCCAGGCGGGTGAGGGGCCAGAGGAGGCGCTGGGTGAGGAAGATGAGGACGCTGTAGGTCCCCACGGCCAGGCGCCCCTCCACCGTCTCCATCCCCCCGTAGAGGAGGATGGCGGTGAACCCCACCAGGATCACCATCCGGATGAGGGGGACGAAGGCGGAGCTCACCCGGATGGCCCGGCGGTTGCTTTCCCGGTAGGCCGCGCTGTCCCGGGCGACCTGCTCGGCCTCGAAGGCCTCGGCGGTGAAGGCCTTGATGGTGGTCATCCCCCCCAGGTTGTTCACCAGGCGGGCGTTCAGGAACCCCACCCGCTGCCGGATATCGGCGTAGTAGGGGGTGAGGAGCCCCTGGAACCAGATGGACCCCCAGACCACCAGGGGCATGGGGAGGATGGCCATCCACGCCACCGACGGGGCCAGGAGGAGAAAGGTGGCCCCGATGACCACCACGGTGGTGGTGACCTGCAGGAGCTCGTTGGCCCCGATGTCCAGGAACCGCTCCAGCTGGTTGATGTCATCACCCAGGATGGACATGAGTCCCCCGGTGCTCCGGTCCTCGTGGAAGGCGGGTTCCAGCTCCTGGAGATGCCGATAGGCGTCCAGGCGGAGGTCGTGCTGCACCGCCTGGGCCAGGTTCCGCCAGAGGAGGGCGTAGGCGTACTGGAAGACTGACTCCAGGACCCAGACCACCAGGGTGATGAGGGAGAGGAGGAGGAGCTGGTCCCAGATGGCCTCCACCCCCAACCGGGCCAGGAAGGAGGCCTCCCGCTGCACCACCACATCCACGGCCACCCCGATGAGGACCGGGGGTCCCAGGTCGAAGATCTTGTTGAGGACGGAGCAGGCGGAAGCCAGCCAGATGCGGGCCCGGTAGGGGCGGGTATACCCCAGGAGTCGGCGGAAGGGGTGGACTCCCTTGGGAGGCCGGGGGCCGGAGTCCGGTGGGGAAGCCATGGCGATGGGACGGGAGGAGGGGACTCGGGAAGCGACGAGACGACGGGAGCGTCCCACCGTTTCCGACTCCGCGGACGGAAACGGATCCACCTGCTCGGGACAACCCCCGGAGGGAGTTCGGAACCCGGGAGGTAGACCTGTCCCCGTCGCCTCTCCCACCCCAACGGGGACGCCGGCCGCACGAAAGGATGGAAATCCGGCGCGACCCGATGTAGCATGCGACCGGATCCCTGATTCCCTCGCTCCCTTCCCCCGCTCCCCTCCCCCTCCTCCCTTGCTCTTCCAGCTCCGCCCTCCCATGCGCTTCCCCGCCCCCGCTCTCCTCCTGTTCGCCCTCCCCCCGTTCCTGGTCCCGGGCTCGCTCGTGGGCCAGGACTACTACGGCGACATCCGCCCCGTCCTGGCGGCCCACTGCGTCCACTGCCATTCGGAGGAGGGACCGGGCTGGTCCATGGAGGACCCGGAGGAGGCCTACCGGATGCGCCAGGCCATCGCCCAGGCCGTCCTGGATCGGCGGATGCCGCCGTGGCTGGCTGAAGGTGGCCATCGGGCCTACCACGACGACCCGTCCCTCTCGGCGTATGTGCTGGAGCTGGTGCGGGACTGGCGGGACCAGGGGTTCCCCCGGGGGGAGCCCCGCCCGGATGGCGTGGCCGTTGGCGCCCGGGAGGGGACCGGTGCGGGCTCGGGCCAGGATCACCTGGGCCACGGGAGCGGGGGCTTCGAGCCCCATCTCTCCCTGGAGGTGCTCCCCGGGCGGGCCTATCTCCCGGACCAGTCCCGGTCCGATGACTACCGCTGCTTCCTCGTGGACTGGACCGGCTCGGAACCCCTCTACATCACGGGCTTCCGCGCCGCCCCCGGGAACCTGCGGGTGGCCCACCACCTGGTGGTCTACGCCGTGAGCCCCGAGATGGGGGAGCGATTCCGGGAGCTGGAGGCCGAGGAGGAGGGGGACGGCTACCAGTGCTTCGGAGGCGCCCTCCCGGACCGCCTGGGACAGCGGGAGGTGCGGGAGGCCTACGAAGCCCGCTATCCCGACGGGGTCAGGGAGTTGGACCGGTCCGCCTTCTGGCTCTCCCACTGGGCGCCGGGGATGGACGGGCATCGCTTTCCCGAGGGAACGGGGATCCGGGTGGAGCCGGGCTCCACCCTGGTGATCCAGATGCACTACTACGGAGCGCAAGCCCCGGGGGAGCGGGACCAGGGCAGCCGGATGGACTTCCAGGTGGCCTCCCAGGTGGAGCGCCCCGCCTTCCACCTGGCCCAGACCTGGGGACCCTGGCTGGGGTCGGACCGGAACGGCTCCATGGTGATTCCCCCCGGCGAGCGGGCCACCTACGAGACGTCCGACGACCTGGGGGCCATCCTGAACTTCGTGGCCCGGATCACCGGTGTGGACGCCGAGGAGATCCAGGGGCTGGAAGTCCACTCGGCCAATCTGCACATGCACGCCATCGGGGAGTCGGGTGTCATCACCCTCACGGACCGGAACGGCCGGAAGGAGGTCCTCCTCGCCGTCCCCCGCTGGGACCTCCGCTGGCAGCGGGATTTCACCTTCGTGGAGCCCCGCATCTTCTCCCGGGAGGACCTCCAGGGCACCCGACTCCGGGTGGAATGCACCTTCCGGAACCCGGGCACCGAGACGGTCTACGGGGGACTGGGATCGTACGACGAGATGTGCTTCAACTTCTCCTACATCGCGGTGCGGACCACGCCCCTGGCCAGCGACCCCTAGGGCTCGGCACCGTCAGGGCCCGGTACCGTCGCCGGGGGGTCGCTCCTACTCCCCGGACCCCTCCCGGGCCTGCCGCACGAGATCCGGGGTCACCCGCTCCCCCGAGTCCAGACAGGACCGGACCGCCTGGAACACCCGGGCGTCGGAGGCCCTCCGCTCCGCGCTCCTCCGCCCCGCCGAGGCCAGCGGGAGGGCGAGTCTTCGGTTCCCCGTGAGTTGGTCCCGATGGCGTTCCAGGAAGGCCCAGTAGAGGTCGGACACGGGACAGCTCTCGTCCGGGTCCAGGGCGCAGTCCCCGCAGTAGTCGCTCATCTTCCGGATGTACGGGGTGCCCGACACGTAGGGCTTGGTGGTCATGAGTTCCCCCACCGCGAAGGTCCCCATGGCCAGGACGTTGGGCTCCACCACCCAGTCGTAGGCGTCGGTATAGGCCACCCAGAACCAGTCCGTGAGCACCCGGGGATCCACATCCAGGAGGGTGGCCAGGTTCGAGAGGACCATGAGGCGGGTGATGTGGTGGCCGTACCCCTCGTCCCAGACCCCCTCCACCACGTGGTCCAGGCAGTGGAGCCCCGAGGGGGTTCCCCAGAAGGTGTCGGGAAGGGACCCCTCGGCCCCCAGGAAGGAGGGGGCGGCGCCTCCGTTCCGCTCCGGGACCGGATCCCACCCGGGGAGCTTCCGGAATCCGTCGGTGGCCCGGTGCACGTGGCGGACGAACTCCCGCCAGCCCAGCACCTGGCGGAGGAACCCCTCCTGGCTGGCCAGGTCGATGTCCAACGCGAGGACGTCCTCCACCACCCGCCGGGGGGTGAGGCGATGGAGGTTCAGGAGCCCGGAGATCCGGGTGTGGAAGAGGGTCCTGGAGCGCACGGACATGGCGTCCTCGAAGGGACCGAAGCGGGGAAGGCATTCCTCCCGGGCCCAGCGCCAGAGGACTTCGGCGTCCTCTCGGGTGGCAGGGAGGGCGTCGGGACGGAGGATGCCCGGATGGTCCCGGAACCGGTCCTCCACCAGGGCCACCACCTCCTCCTTCACCGGGTCCAGGGGGAGCCCCGGAGGGACCGCGGCGGGGGGCTCCCCGGGCCAGGCCTCCCGGTTCTCTGCGTCGAAGGAGTGCTTCCCCCCCACGGGCTTCCCGTCCTCCATGAGGATCCCCGTCCGCTCCCGGACCCGGCGGTAGAAGGCGTCCATCCTCCAGGGGGGAGAGGCCCCGGCGCCCTTCCGGAAGTCTTCCTCGGAGGTGAGCCATCCCTCGTGGAGAAGCACCTGGAGACCGCCCCCCGCCACCAGGGGGGCCAGGTCCACCCGGAGCTCCCGCTCCGCCGCCTCCATCATGCGGAGGGAGCCCAGCTCCTCCACCAGGGGCGTCAGGGCATCGGCGT
>JBJHCB010000170.1:0-5989 GCA_050485805.1 Gemmatimonadota bacterium
CCCGGTCGCCCCTGTCCGCGGTGTGGAACCCACCCTCCCGAGCTCCTTGCCGGCGCAGGGACGGGGAGTGGGGCGGGATCCGCCCCATGGCGCCCGGGGGCCTCGGCTCCGGCCGGGCACCCGGTTCCCAGGGATCGGGGAGGGTTCCTCCTCCTGCGGGGGTGTCCGGCGTGCGGGTTCCGGGGAGAGGGCATTCCATACTTCCGCCGGGCGGGGAACATGGCCCTCCTGGCGGCGGCCACCCTCTTCACCTACGGGGTGGGAGGTGTGATCTACTGGCTCCTCAAGCGGAACGACCGGGTCTGCCCCTCCTGCGGGCTGGACTGGCAGAGAGCCCGTCCCCTGGGAGAGGATCCTCCCCCGGCCGAAGCCCTGGTTCCGGCGGAGGGGGCTTCCGCCACCTCCCCCGGAAGGCCGGCTCCCCGTGGGCAGGGGGCCCCTGAGGGGGGACTTCCCCGTGCGGGAACCGGAAGGCGTGTGGTGGGGACGCTGGTGGCCCTGCTGGGGCTCCTCATGATGGGGATGGGTGTGGCCGAGCTGGAGGCGGCCCTGTTGGTGGTGGGGGGGGTCTCGGGGCTCACCGGGGCCCTCACCTTCGGATGGGGGTGGCAGGCCCTCCAGCGCCGGCGGGAGGCGATCCTCCAGCGGATGCAGCGGCGGGTCCTCCAGTTGGCCCGGGTCCGGTCGGGGCAGCTCACGGCCACCGAGGTGGCCACCGAGCTGGACCTGACCCTGGGAGCGGCGGAGCGCGTCCTCCTCTCCCTGGACGACGGGTTCCGGATCCGCTCCGACGTCACCGAGGAGGGGATCCTCGTCTTCGACTTCCCGGAGCTCCAGCTCAGGCCCCCGGGGGCCGGGGGCGGAGACGGGTCCCGAAGCGGGCCAGGACCACACCGGCCAGGATGACGGCGGCCCCCGCCCACTGGAGGAGCACCGGGAACTCCCCAAGGGTGACCCAGGCCGTGAGGAGGGCCACCACGGGCACCAGGTTGGCATAGGTGGCCGTGCGGGCGCTCCCCAGGCGCTGGACCCCCCGGGACCAGATCACATAGGAGACCCCCAGGGCCAGGACCCCGGCGAAGACCACCGCGCCCCACACCCCGGGGGAGAGGCTCGCCACCGGAGTCCGTCCCAGTTCGGGGAGGCCCAGCAGCACCAGGAGCGCCATGCCCCCCCAGAGGGTCCACGCGGTGAGGGGCACGCTCCCGTACCGGAGGAGGAGACCCCGGGACCCCACGGTATAGAGGGCCCAGGTGAAGGCCGCTCCCGCCGCCATCAGGTCCCCGGTCAGGGTCTCCCTCCCCCAGGCCGGATCCGTGGCTCCCCCCGCCACCACCAGACCCATCCCCATCACCGTGGCCAGGCCTCCCAACACGGTGCTGCCGTCCAGCGTTCCCTCCCGGAAGAGTGCGGAGAGGAGGGCGGCCCACACCGGGGTGGTGGCCAGGAGGAGGGCCACGTTCCCGGCCCGGGTCAGATCCAGGGCGTGGATGAAGAGGATCTGGTAGAGGCCGTTGCCCACCACCCCGAGGAGGAGGATGGGAAGCAGGTGGCGTCGCTCCGGACGGGGGAGGGGACCCCGGAGTCGGAGGATGAGGAGGACGGTGAGCGCCGCCAGGGGGAACCGGAGGGCGTTGAAGGCCATGGGACCCACCGAGTCCAGCGCGCCCTTCACCACCGCGAAGTTCACCCCCCAGATGAGGGTGAGGAGCAGGAGGCCCAGATCGGTGAGACGGTCGGGGGGAGGGCTCCCCTCGGGGGCCCGGCGGGGGGGCGGAACCAGGCTCGGCTCCGGGCCCGGTTCCGGGATCGGGCTCGGGTCTGGAGTCGAGGTGGGGATCCGGCCCAGGGGCGGGGAGTGCGGGCGCAGGAGCGGGGGCCGGTAGGGGTGCGTCGGGCTGCCGGGGGGCCGGACCCCGAGGGATCCCGGTGGGCCGGTGTGAAACCGCCTGAAGTTACCCGCGGGACGAGGGGTGTCCAGGGGTGGGGAGGCCGGGGAGGGGGATTGATGGGGGGGGCTTCCCTTCTACCTTAAGGGCACGCTATCTGCGAGGGAGTCCCATGCAACGCTTCACCGATGCCGACGGAGGGGAGTGGGAGGTGACGGTGGGACGCGCCTCCTGGGGGGCGTTCCTGGCCCTCTTCGTCCCCCTGGGTGGAGGGGAGGCCCGGGAGGCTTCCCTGGCGGCCCTGTCCGCCGATGCCGCCGGCCGTGAGCTCCTGGAGGCCGGAGAGGACGAGCTGGCCTCCCTGTTCCGGAACTCCGGACCCCGGACGCCCTGACTCCGGGCCCTGACCCCTACCCCCCGTGCCCCCGAGGTATCCAGGTGAGAACCTTCCCCGACGAGAACGGACGCCACTGGGTGGCCTCCACCAGCTTCCGCCCCGGCCCGGACTACCAGGGGCGCTACCTCCTGATCTTCCGACCTGCGGAGGCGGGGGAAGGGGAGGGGGAGGCGGCCCTCCCGGAGATCCAGTGGAACTCGGAGCGGACGGCGCGGCGGACCCTGGAGACCATGTCCGAGGTGGAGCTCAGGCGACGGCTCCGCAACGCCCTGGGGCGTGCCCTGCCTCAGTCGTGAAGGCCGGTGCGGTCCTGGGCCGTGACGGAGCGGTGATCCCCCAGGTCGGCGGGGGGAAGCTCGGGTAGGGCGTCCCATCCCCGGGCGAAGCCCGCCAGACGGGCGCCGATCCGGTCCTCCACCTGCTTGGCTGCCCAGGTGGAGGGGACGTTGTTCGCCATGATGCTGAAGAAGAGGGTCTCCCCGTCGGAGGTCCGGACCACCCCGGAGAGGGCGGAGGTCCGGGCGATGGTCCCGGTCTTGGCCCTCAGGTTCCCCGCAGCCGGAGTCCGGTCCATGCGGCGGAGCTCGCGCCGGTTCCCCGCCTCGGGGAGGGACGCCCGGAAGGCGGCGGCCGTCCCGGCGGTCTCCATGTGCTGCAGGAGGCGGACCAGGGAGGCGGGGGAGGCCCGGTTCAGGCGGGAGAGCCCGGACCCGTCCTCCACGTGGAGGTGGTCCGCCGGGATCCCCACTTCATCCACCAGGTAGGCGGTGAGGGCCCGCCCTCCCCCCTCGAAGGTGGGGTCTCCCTCCTCCAGATGGCCCAGGGTGAAGAGGAGGAGGTCCGCGTACAGGTTGTGGCTTCGCTTGTTCACCACGTCCACGATGTGGGTCAGGGGCGGGGAGTGGTGGACCGCCAGGGTCCGGGGAGCGCCTTCCAGTCCGAAGGCGGGGGCGGCCAGGTGGCGGCCCGTCACCCGGGACGCCCGGTCGCCCTCCCCCGAGGCGGCTCGGGCCGGCCCCGTCACGCCGATCCCCGCCGCCAGCAGGACCTGCCGGAGGAATCCGGCGGCGTAGGTGGGGGGGTCGGACACCGTGAGGCTCCGCCAGACATCCCGGCCGTTCCGGGCGATCTCCCCCCGGATCTCGATGGCGTCCTGGGGATCGTCCCGGACCAGGAGGAGCCCCGGCGAAGGCGCCCGATCCACGGTGCGCCCCAGGTTCCGGATGGGGACCGTGGCGCCCTCGGGCTGCATCCGGATCCGGGCCGGTGCTCCGGCGGCCACCCCCGGGGAGACCTGGAGGGTCACCATGTTCTCGTTGAAGGTGAGGGCCGATGCCGGGGCGGCATACCAATCGTTGAGGTTCCGGGGATTCCAGGAGGGGCGCCTCGGGTCCCCCTGGAAGAAGGTCCCGTCCCCCACGATGGACCCCCGGACCTCGCGGATCCCCATCCCCTGCACCGCCTCGAGGAACGCGCGGAACGCGCCCTCGGGGGCGTCGGCCCGCCCCCCCCCGCCCAGGGTGGGATCGCCGGTGCCGTAGAGGATCAGGTCCCCATGGAGGACGCCCTCCCGGATCTCGCCGTCGGCCAGGAGGAAGGTGGGGAAGCGGAAGTCCGTCCCCAGACGCTCCAGGGCCGCCGCGGCGGTGAAGAGCTTCAGGTTGGAGGCAGGAGCCAGGGGCGCCTGGGGGTTGAGGGCGAAGAGCGTGTCGCCCCGCTCCAGCGACACCGCCAGGACGCCCCACTCCGCCGTCCGCCAACCCGGAGCCTGCACCATCCGCATCAGGTCCGCCCGGAGGGCGAGGGCGTCCAGGGACTCGTCGGGGAGGACGGGGGGGAGGGGAGCCGGGTCCGAGGAGGTGCGGATCGGGGAGGCCTGCCCCGGGGTCGGCTCCGGGGCGGGGTGGGTGACCCCAGGGGAGGTGCCCGGCCCGTCGCCTGGGAAGGCGAAGGGAACCAGGGCGCCCGGATCCGGCAGGAGGAGCCCCAGGGCCAGGAGGGGAAGGGGAATCCAGCCGGAGAAGCCTGGCTTCACGTGCGCTCCCTCCTCGGGGGTTCGGGCCTGGGGGCCGGTGGGGCGGACTGCACACCCCCCAACCCACGGTGCCCTCCCAATTTCGGGGGGCTGTTGCGTTTACGCCACCCCCCCCGGGGTCATCCGGGCCAGGCCCGGGTCCGGGGATGCAACCCCTGGAGGGGATCCTGTCCCTCCAGGGGGAGGATGACCCCGGGGTTCAGCCGCCCCTCGGGATCGAATGCATCCTTCACCCTTCGGAAGGCGGTGGCGAGCCCGGGGCCCCAGATCCGCTCCAGGAAGGGGGCCCGGAGGCGGCCGTCCCCGTGCTCACCGGAGAGGGTCCCGCCCAGCCCCGCCACCAGATCCGCCACCTCGTCCAGGGTGCTCCGGACCCGGGTGCGCCAATCGGGGCTCCCCGCGTCCACCAGGGGATTGACGTGGACGTTCCCGTCGCCGGCGTGTCCAAAGACCACCGCATCGAACCCGTGGCGCTCCAACGACTCGTCCAGTCCCCGGAGGTAGGCCCCCAGGGCCCCGGGGGGAACCACCGAATCCTCGATGAACTGGGTGGAGTAGAGCCCCTGGGCTGCCTTCCGGGCGATGATGGGACTGGCGGCGTGCCGGACGGACCAGAGCCGCTCCCCGGCCACCGGGTCCGTGGTCCCCGACCCCTCTCCCGAGAGATTCCGCCCCAGGGCCCGGGCCGCGGCCATCCCCTCCTCCACCTCCTCGGGCTCTCCTTCGAACTCCAGGAGGAGGAGGGCCCAGGCTCCCCGGGCCAGGGGGCCCACCTGGGGGTCGTCCTCCAATCCGGCCACCTCCAGGAAGCGCCGTCCCAGGAACTCGCACGCCACCGCCCCGGTGCCCTCTGCGGCCACCGCGGCCTCCGCCAGGGCCTGGGGAGATGCCACGGGGAGGAGGTGCACCCCCCGGGCCCGGGGGACGGGGGCCAGGCGAAGGGTGACGGCGGTGATGAAGGCCAGGGTGCCCTCGCTTCCCACCAGGAGCTGGGCCAGGTCGCCGCCCCCGGACACGTACCGGTCCAGGGCGTAGCCCGAGGCATTCTTCCGGAGCTGCGGCCATCCGTCCATGGAGGGAGGACCGGTGGGGCCCAGGCCCTGGAGCCCGAGCCGCTGCGGCTCCAGCCCTTCGGCCACCCCCCCCCGCAGATCCTGCGTCCCGGCCGGGATCCGGAAAGGGCGTCCCCAGGCGTCCAGGCCCTCCATCCCCTCGACCCAGGGGGCGATGGACCCGTGGCCGAAACTCCGGGCCCCGGCCGCGTTGTTCGCCACCATCCCCCCCACGCAGCACCACGGGGCGGAAGAGGGGAGGGGAGGGAGGCGCAGCCCCTGGGCCCGGGCGGCCCGGTCCACCGCTTCCGCCACGGCGCCGGCTCCCACCCGGATGCGGCGCGGCCCCGCCTCCACCGGTCCCACCCCCCCGAAGTGCCGGGACAGGTCCACCACGATTCCACTTCCCAGATTCCCCCCAGGCATCCCCGTGCCCCCGCCCCTGGGGACGAGGAAGGTGTCCATCTCCCGGGCGGAGGTGAGGAGGAGCGCCAGGTCCTCGGCGTCCCGGGGGAAGGCGTACGCCGCCGGGAGGGTGGAGAAGGGACCGGCCACCCGGGAGGCCCTCTCCCGGGCCTCGGCGCCCACGATCCACCCTCCCCGGAAGCCGCCGGGA
>JBJHCB010000171.1:0-5989 GCA_050485805.1 Gemmatimonadota bacterium
ACCGGAATCGCGTCGGGGATCACGGTGGTGACCCTCATCTGGGTCTTCGCGGCCCACCGGGTGGGGTGGCCCTGGTTCGTCCTCATCGGGACCGCCGTGACCATGTCCGTGGGGGCGGGGGTGAGCCGGCTGGGGAGGTCGGACCAGGGGGCGGTCCCGGAGCGGCGTCGGGGGCGCGGAGGAGCGTGACCGGGCCCGAGGGGCCCCGGGGGACCGGCGTGGTGGTGGGGGTGGACGGGGGTGGGACGGGGAGCCGCGCCGTGGTGCTGGACCCGGGAGGAGAGGAGCTGGCCCGGGCCGTGGGTCGGGCCGCCCTGGTCACCCCGGGAAAGGAGGTGGTGGCCCTCGAGGCCCTTCGGGAGCTGGTGGACGCGGCGCTGGAGGCGGCTGGACGGCCCGGTCCCGCGGAGGTCCTGGTGGCGGGCCTGGCCGGGGTGGGGAGGGAGGCGAACCGTCGGGCCTTCCAGTCCCGGCTGGAGGTTACCGGGCTCGCTCGCCGGGTCCGGATCCTCACCGACATGGAGGTGGCGTTCCACGACGCCTTCGGCGACGGCCCCGGGATCCTCCTGGTGGGGGGCACCGGATCCGTGGCCTTCGCCCGGACCCCGGAGGGGCGTGTCCTCCGCGCCGGAGGGTGGGGTGCGGTGGTGGGGGACGAGGGGTCGGGCTACTGGCTCGGGCTCCAGGGCCTCCGGGCGGCCTTCCGGTCGGTGGACGGTCGCTTCGCCCCCACCCCCCTGCTGGAGGCGGCCCTGGCCCACTTCGGGGCGCCGGACCCCGGGGCCCTCATGGATCGCCTCTGGGCGGCGCCGAAGGCGGAGGTGGCCGGGCTGGCCCCCCACGTCCTGGCGGCGGCGGATGCCGGGGATCCCACCGCGTCCCGCATCGCCGAAAGGGGGGCGGAGGAACTCGCCCGGCACCTGGTCCCCCTGGTCCGGGGCTGGCGGGAGGACGCCGGCGGGGACGTCCCCGCGATCCCCGTCGCCCTGGTGGGAGGGCTGGTGGTTCCCGGGGGTCCCCTCCGGGGCCGGCTGGTGCCCCGGATCCGGGCGTTGGGGGGTACCCCCCGGGAGGTCCCGCCGGACCCGGCCCGGGGGGCGGCCAGGCTGGCCCTGGCCTCCCTCCCCTGACCCGGTCCTACTGGATCCTCACGGTGCCCCGCATTCCCGAGCTGGGCGTGCCGTGGAGGGTGCAGTAGTAGACCAGGTCACCGGTGGCCGAGGGCATGGTGGCCGTGTAGGTGCCCGTGGTCTGGGTGGTGGAGTTGGTGAGTCCCCCGGTGGCCCAGGTCACGTTGTGGGGCTCTCCCCCCGACCAGGTCCACGTCACGGTGGCCCCGGGCGACACGGCGATGGCCGGCGGTTCGAACAGGTTGTCCCGGACGGTCACCGACGTGGTGTTCACCGGGGCCCCGTTTCCCGGGGATGGGTCCTGCGGGCCGTTGCCGATGGGGTCGCTGGGGCTGTCCGAGCCCCCGCACCCCCAGATCAGGGCCAGGGGGAGCAGGAAGGCCAGGGGCCACGGGCTCCGGGCAGTAGCGGATCGATCCATGATTCCTCCTCTAGGGAAGGTTGGGCGAATCGGGGGGAGCGCTGAAGCCCCCCTCAGGGAGGCAGCACCACCACCACGCCGCGCATCCCGGCTCCGTCGTGCGGGAGACAGGTGTACCCGAAGGTCCCGGGCGTGGCGAAGGTGTGCCGGAAGGTGTCTCCGGGGCGGAGCACACCTGAGTCCACGGTCTCATCCAGCCCGGTCCCGTGGAGGGTCACCGTGTGGATGAGGTCCGTGGTGTTGGTCCACCGGACGGTGCCCCCCGCCTGGATCCGGACCGTGTCGGGGGCGAACCGGAGGTCTCCGGTCATCCCCACCTCCACGTCCACGGAGGGGTCGGGAGGCGCGCCTCCGGGAGGTGCGCCCCCGGGAGGTGCCCCCCCGCCCCGCACGGGGAGGTATCGAGCCGGGGTGACGGGGACCGTGAACTCGAATCCCCAGACCGTCCGTCCGGCGTGACTGGACCCCTGCAGGGTCCCCGTGCGGGTGTTCCCCACCTGGAGGGAGAGGGAGTGGGGGGTCGTGGGGATCCGGGTCTGGAGCCCTGCCGACCAGACGCGGTGGGTGCCATCGTCGGGAAGCCTCGTCTGCCCCGCGTCCGCGGCGAGGGAGAGCCCCGGGGTGAGCCGGAGCACGCCGCCTCCCGCCAGGTGCAGGGCGGAGCCCGGCTCCCCGAAGGCTTCTCCCAGCCGCCGGATGGCCCCCACCACCCGGAGCCTCCTGGAATGGGCCGGGGACGGGCCGCCGCCCAGGAGGGGGGGGAGGAGGGGGAGGTCCCACGCCACTGCCGCCTCCAGGTCCAGGCTTCCCGCCGCGGTATTGTAGGCCACCGAGGCGGAAGGCCGGAGGCTCTCCATCCCGGGAAGGGGAGGTGCCCACCTGGCCAGCCACTCCCACTCGTTGAACCGGTTGGAGGCCACCAGCGAATTGCTCGCGTACCCGAGCTCCGCCAGCACATGCCCGGGAAGCGGTACCCCCAGGGACATGGTGGGGGAGTTCACCAGCTTCGCGTCCGGGTCTCCGCCGCTCCGCCAGAACCGGTGGACCAGGTGGAAGTGGATCGTGCCCGGCTCCCCCACCCATCCACCGGAGAGGGTGGGCGGCCGCTCCACCACGGTCTGAGCCACCAGGGCGGGGGGCTGGACGGCTGCCAGGAGGGCGCCGGACAGGAGGAGGAGCGTGCCACTCCCGGAACCGACCTGCGGGTGGGCACGACGGGAGAGCGGCATGGGGCCCCATGGGCAGGGAAATTCTTCGGCGAAATCTCCCTACATCATGTGAATCCCCGCAGGACGACGCAAGTTTCCGTAGAAACTATGTCCCTGACGCGATATGACCGGCGATTGTTCGTCAGTCGCCTAGGGGCCGCTGCCGCCCACTCCCACGGGTTCGGGGAGGGCCGGCTCGGCGGGTGTGACCGGGGTCGGTCCCTCCCCGTCCGTCAGGGGGATGGCCCGACTCTCCTTCGCCGTGGTCAGGACGATGGTGGTCCGGGTGGCGGCGACGTTGGGGATGGTCTGGAGCCGGTGGTCCAGGAGCTCGGCCAGGGCCCGGGTGTCCCGGACCCGTACCTTCACGAAGAAGCAGTCCTCCCCCACCACCCGGTGGACCTCCTGGACCTCGGGGAGGCGGACCAGGGCCGCCGTGATGGCGTCGGCCCGGGCGCCCTCCCCGGTCTGGACCCGGACGAAGGAGACCAGGTCCCGGCCCAGGGCCCGGGGGTCGAGGCGGGCTTCGTACCCCTGGATGACCCCACTCTCCTCCAGCTTCCGGATGCGCTGGTGGACGGCGGAAGCCCCCAGGCCCACGCTCCGGGCGATCTCCGCCACCGGGAGCCGGGCATTGTCCTGCAGGAGGTCGAGGATGCGGCGATCGAGCTCGTCCATCGGTCGAAATGGCAGGTGGGAGGGGAGGTAAGTCGTTCGGGCGTGCAAGGATGGCAGGAATGACGCCCTGCGGGGGCGGCACGGCTCCTGCAAGGCTGAACGCATGGACGCGGGGGGAACACCCCGGGGTCCCGGTGGGGCGGAGGGTCCGTCCCACCCCATCAACTTGTCCTCTCCACCCCGAAGGAGAAAGAAGGAGGTACCCATGGCCATCCAGCCCTACCGCACCCGCACCGTCTCTCCCTGGCGTGAACTGGACGAGATGACGAACCGTCTCAGCCGCATGTTCGACGATGGCGTCACCGCCTCCAGCGAGGGGCGCTCGGCCTGGCTCCCGGCGGTGAACGTGGAGGAGACCCGGGACGAGCTGGTCCTCACCGCGGAACTCCCCGGGATGCGCCGGGAGGATGTGGAGATCGAGCTCGAGAACAACGTCCTGACCCTCTCCGGTCAGAAGGAGGAGACCCGGACCCAGGGGGGTGAGGAGGAACGCCGCTTCCACCTCTGGGAGCGGCGCTGGGGGAGCTTCCAGCGCTCCTTCACCCTCCCCCGGACGGTGAGGGGGGACGAGATCTCCGCCACCTTCCAGGACGGTGTCCTCCGGATCCACATGCCCAAGGCTCCCGAGGCCCGGGGCCGGAAGATCGAGATCCGACGGGAATCCACCTGAGTGCCCAGGAGGTGGAACGCGGACCGGCGGGGGGGGTCAGCTCCCCCGCCGGTTCCTCATTCCCCCTCCCACAGGACCTCCCGGAGGGCCCCGAGGAGCCCGGGACCGTTGGCGGCCAGGACGCTCCCCCCTTCGTGCAGCGCCAGGGCACTCCCGTCCTGGCGCATCCAGATTCCCCCGGCTTCCTCCAGGATGGCCAGACCCCCGGCCACGTCCCAGGGAGAGAGGTGTTCCTCCCAGAAGGCATCCAGCGTCCCCTGGGCCAGGTAGCAGAGGTCCAGGGCCGCCGCCCCTCCCCGCCGGATCCCCGAGGTGCGGCGGAGGACCCGGGCGAACTGTCCCAGGTAGTGGGGGATGCGCTCGGGCCTCTTGAAGGGGAACCCCGTCCCCACCAGGGCCAGGTGGAGCGCACCGGTTCCCGAGACCCGGATGGGCCGCCCGTCCCGCCACGCCCCCTCTCCCTCGGCGCCCCACCACCGCTCCCCCGTGGCGGGGGCGGTGACGGCTCCCGCCACCGGCCGCCCGCCCACGGCCACCCCCACCGAGGCGGCGTACATGGGGTGCCCATGGAGGAAGTTGGTGGTGCCGTCCAGGGGATCCACGATCCAGAGGGGCTGCCCCTCGTCCCCCTCCCCCGACCACCGCGTCACTCCGCTCCCCCCGGCCTCCTCCAGCTCCTCCTCCGCCAGGATCCGATGCGCGGGGTGGCGGCGCCGGATGACGGCCAGGGCGGCCTCCTGGGCCTCCCGGTCCACCCGGGTCACGAAGTCGGAGCGTCCCTTGTCCACCGCCTCCCCCGGGGTCACCCGGTGGGCCCAGTGGAGGTGCACCTCGGCGGCGGCATCCGCGGCGAGCCGGGCCGTGTCCAGGAGGGCGCGGGGCGAGTCCGGAGGGGAAGGTGTGGCGGGCGAGGGGGTGGAATCCACCGGGGGGAGCGAGTCCATGGGGGGGAGAGGCTGGAGGGAAGGGGGGCGGGGTGTGGGAGGAGTGGCCGGCCGGCGCATCCCCCTCGGGTGGAGGGGGGTCCCTGGACACGCTAAGTTAGCCCGGTCGGGGAGGGCCGGGACACCATGGGTGGCCCTCCACGAACGGGCAACGGGCCACCGCGCGCCGGCGTCGAAGCGCGGGCCACCACCGGGAATCCACGATGGCGGATGAGCAGGCGGACGGGGGGAAGGGAGGGGAGGGACGGGGGTCCGGAGGCTTCGGTCCCGGTGGAGGGGACGACGTCCCGGAGGCCGGGCGGATCTTCTCCGGGATGCAGCCCTCCGGGGAGGCCCACCTGGGGAACTACCTGGGGGCCCTCCGCCAATGGGTGCGCCTCCAGGAGCGCCACGAGTGCTTCTTCTGCATCGTGGACCAGCATGCCCTGACGGGAGACTTCCACCCCGAGACCCTCCCCACCCGGGTCTTCGATCTGGCGGTGAGCTTCCTGGCCGTGGGGCTGGATCCGGAGCGGAGCACCCTCTTCGTCCAGTCCGACGTCCCGGAGCACACCGAGCTCACCTGGCTCTTCAACGCCGTGACGCCGGTGGGGGACCTGGAGCGGATGACCCAGTACAAGGACAAGTCGTCCCGGCTGGAGTCCATCCCGGCGGGGCTCCTGAACTACCCCATCCTCCAGACGGCCGACATCCTCCTCTACCGCGCCGAGTGGGTGCCGGTGGGCGAGGACCAGCTCCAGCACCTGGAGCTGGCCCGGGAGGTGGCCCGGAAGTGGAACACCCGCTTCGGTTCCGTCTTTCCCGAGCCCCGGCCCATCCTGAGCACCGCCGGTCGGATCCTGGGGCTCGACGGAAACGCCAAGATGAGCAAGTCCATGGACAACACCGTGCGGATCCTGGCGGAGCCGGACGAGATCTGGGCCCGGGTCCGGACCGCG
>JBJHCB010000172.1:0-5987 GCA_050485805.1 Gemmatimonadota bacterium
CCCCGAACCCCAGGTGGCCCACCAGGCGGTGGGGATGTCGGCCATCCCCTCCTCCACCTGGAAGCCATGCTCCCGAAGGAGGGGGACCAGGTAGTTGAAGGTTTCCACCTCCTGGAACCCCAGCTCGGAGAAGGAGAAGAGCTTGTCGATGATCTCCTGGACCAGCTTGGCCCGGGCCTCCACCCCGGCCTCCACCTGGGGGAGGAGTTCCGCCAGCCGTTCCGCCCCGGGGGCCTGCCCACGGGCCTCCGTGGGGACCCAGAGGAGGAGGAAGAGGGCCAGGAGGGGGAGCAGGGCAGGGAAGGGAAAGCCCGATGGAGAAGGGGGGCGTGGCACCATGGAGCGCTCCGGGAGAGGGTGGTCGACTACGTCTGGTGCACTCTTACCATGGGCGGAGACCTCCCACAAGGTTGTTGGCGGGTCGGTTCCGCACCCCTTCCTTCCCGGTGTCCGGGGGACGGGAGGCGCCGGTACCTCCCACCCGGACGGGTGGACCCCGTCCCTTCGAACCCCTTATGATCATCGGATTCCCAACCCGTGAAGCGTCGTCGCGGTCCGGCCGGCCCCGATCCCGAGCTCCTGGAGGACCCCATGCCCACCACCATCATCCCACACCCTCCCGCGCTCCGGACCTCTGGGGCGAGGACCCTCCGCCGCATGGTGGGCGTCCCGACCCTCTTCCTCCTCCCCCTGGCGGCGTTCCCGGCCGCCGCCCAGGACGCCGCCTCCCCATCCGTCCCGCAGACCTTCGACTGGCACCTGGAGCGGGAGGTCCCCGCCACCACGCCGTGGGGGCAGCCGGTGGACGTGGAAGCCACCCGCCTCATCCTCTCCTGGACCACGGCCGAGGAGTTCACGAACCCGCTGGTGGACCACCTCCCCCTGCTGGAGGGGGTGACCTCACCCGTGGAGCACTTCGGGTATCCCATGGGACGCCCCGGGGTCCTGCACACCTCGGCGGAGTTCTACGGGTGGTACGAGGCCCTGGCCGCCTCTTCGGACCGGGTCCGGATGGAGTACCTGAATGAGACGGAGGAGGGCCGTCGTTTCGCCCTGGTGAAGGTGGGGACACCCGAGAACCTGGCCCGCCTGGAGGAGATCCGGCAGGCCTACCATCGCCTCACGGACCCCCGGACCACATCGGAGGCGGAGATGGAGGCGCTCATCGCGGACCTCCCCGCCATCTACACCGTCTTCTCGGGACTCCACTCCCCTGAGACCGGACACCCGGAGGTGACGGCGGAGCTGGCCTGGAGGGTGGCCGTCTCCGACCACCCCCTCATCCGGGAGATCCGGGACAACGCCATCCTCCTCATCCTCCCGGTGACGGACCCGGACGGGCGGGACCGGGTGGTGGAGTGGTACCGCCTCCACGAATCGGAGACGTACCGGATGGAGGACCGGAAGCCCGGCCCTCCCTTCTGGGGGCAGTACATCCGCCACGACAACAACCGGGACGGGCTCCAGAAGACCCTGGCCCTCTCCCGGCAGGTGGTGGAGCTCTTCCACCACTGGCGCTACCCGGTGGGGTTGGACCTCCACGAATCGGTTCCCTTCCTCTACGTCTCCACCGGCACGGGCCCCTACAACCCCAACATCGACGCCATCACCCGCCATGAATGGCAGTGGATCGCCCACCATGAGGTGACCCAGCTCACCGCCGCTGGGATGCCCGGGGTGTGGACCCACGACTTCTTCGACGGCTGGAACCCCGGGTACATGGTCTTCGCCCTGAACAACCGGAACGCCAACGGGCGCTTCTACGAGACCTTCGGGAACTCGGTGCCCTGGACCATGGAACGGAACGTGGGAGGGAACTGGACCTCGGTGGAGTGGTTCCGGGCGAACCCCCCCTATGCCGAGGTGACCTGGTCGATCCGGAACAACATCAACTACGCCCAGTCGGGCGTGCTCCACTCGGTCCATCTGGTGGCCCGGAACCGGGAGGAGGTCCTCCGGAACTACTGGCGGAAGAACCGGAACGCCGTGGAGCGGGGACGCCGGGAGGCCCCCCACGCCTGGGTGGTGCCCCAGGAGCAGCTCCGGAAGGCCGACGTGGCCCACATGCTGAACCTCCTCCGCTCCCACGGGGTGGAGTTGCACCGGTCCCAGTCGGAGCTCACCCTGGGCGAGGGGGAGGGGGCCGTGACGGTCCGCTCTGGCGATTTCCTGATCCGGGCGGATCAGCCCTACGGGCCCTTCGTCCGGAACCTCATGGAGGTGCAGCGCTTCCCCGAGGATGCCCCCCGTCCCTACGACGACGTGGCCTGGACCTTCCCCCTCCTCTACAACGTGGAGGTGAAGGAGGTGGATGACCCGGCGGTCCTGGATGCCGGGATGGCCCCGGTCACTGACGCCGTCTCCATCCCGGGACGGGTCCGGGATCTTTCGGGGCGGGGATCGCCGGTGGCCTGGTGGATGGCCCGGTACGAGGCCTCCGCCCATGGCCTCCAGGCCCGGTGGGAGCTGGGGGAGGATCGCCCCGTATACGCGGCCCGGGAGGCCGTGCAGGTGGACGGTGACCCCTCCTTCGGCCCCGGGAGCTGGCTCCTCCCTGCCGAGGACTTCTCCCGGGAAGAGGTCGCCGCCTGGGCGGAGCGGTGGGGACTGGAGGTGGTGGGGATCTCCGCCGCCGCCCTGGACGGGATCGCCGTCCGGCGTCAGACCCTCCCCCGGATCGCCCTTCTCCACACCTGGCAGAACACCCAGGACGACGGGGCCATCCGGTACGCGCTGGAGAGCATGGAGATCCCCTACACCTACCTCCCCGAGGATCGGCTCCGGGAGGGGGCCCTCCGCGACGGCTTCGACGTGATCCTCTTCCCGGAGCAGGGGCGGGGCGCTCGGGGGCGCCAGATCTTCGAGGGGCTGGATCCCGAACACGGTCCCCTCCCCTGGGAGCCCCACCCCGATTTCCCGAGCCTGGGCCTCCATTCCACCACCCCGGACATGACGGGGGGGATGGGATACGAGGGGTTGGCCGCGCTGCGCGACTTCGTGGAGGGAGGGGGCACCCTGGTGGCCCTGGGATCGGCCTCCACGGTGCCCGTGGAGTTCGGGCTGGTCCGGGGGGTGTCGCTCCGGGAGCCCGGCGCCCTCTTCAGCCCCGGCTCCATCGTGCAGGGCCGGGCCGCGCGCCCCCATCACCCCATCCTCTGGGGGTACGCCGAGGAGTTCCCGGTCTTCGACCGCTTCGGCCCCTATTTCACCGTGTCCGGAGACCGGCAGGGGGACGTGGTCCTCCGGTATGCCCCGGCAGACCAGGTCTTCCTGAGCGGCCTGGTCCTGGGCCGGGAAGGGTTGGGGGGACATCCGGCGGTGATCTCGGTGCCGCGGGGGGAGGGGAACGTGGTCCTCTTCGGGGTGCGGACCCTCCACCGGAACCAGACCCGGGGCTCCTTCGCCCTGGCCTGGAACGCGGTGCTCAACTGGGACGGCCTGTCCGAGGAGCCCCCGGAGGCCGTGACCGCGGAGGAGGACGACGCGGGTGGGGCCCCCTGAGGCCCTTGAAGCCGCCCGGCGATCCCCACGACCCACCCGCCACGATCCTGGCCGACGCGCCCCGGATCGTGGTGAAGGTGGGATCCTCCCTCCTGGTTCAGCGGGGGCGACTCCGGAGGCGATGGCTGGACGCCCTGGCCCGGGACGTGGCCGCCATCCGGGAACGGGGCCAGGCGGTGGCGGTGGTGACCTCGGGGGCGGTGGGGTTGGGCCTCCGGGCCCTGGACCACCGGGTCACCGAGCTGGCCCACCGGCAGGCCGCAGCCGCAGTGGGCCAGGTGCGGTTGAGCGAGGCCTACCGCTCCGCCTTCCGCCGCCACGGGATGGAGGTGGCCCAGGTCCTGGTGACGCCCCAGGACACCGAGGACCGTCAGCGCCATCTGAACGCCCGGGGGACCCTGGAGGCGCTCCTGGAGCGAGGGATCGTCCCCGTCATCAACGAGAACGACACGGTGGCCGCGGACGAGATCAAGTTCGGGGACAATGACCGCCTGGCCGCCCGTGTCGCCCAGCTCATGAGCGCCCACCTGGTGATCCTCCTGTCCGACGTGGACGGGCTCTACGAGGCGGACCCGCGACGCCACCCCGAAGCCCGCCACATTCCCCGGGTCCAGGCGGTGACCCCGGTCATCGAGGCCATGGCCGGGGGCACGGGAACCTCCCTCGGTACCGGAGGGATGGCATCGAAGCTGGCGGCGGCCCGCATCGCCCTGGGGGCCGGGGCCCACCTGGTCATCGCCTCCGGGGTGGAGCCGGGGTCCCTGGGCGCCCTGCGGGAGGGTCGGGCCCGGGGTACCTGGTTCACCCCCTCCACCGAGCCCCTCACGGCCCGCAAGGCATGGATCGCCGCCACCGTGCGGCCCCGGGGCACCGTGGTGGCCGACGCCGGGGCGCTGGAGGCGGTGCGCCGGGGGCGGAGCCTGCTGGCGGTGGGGGTCCGGTCGGTGGGGGGCAGCTTCCGACGGGGGGACCCGGTGCGCCTCGTGGGAGAGGACGGGGAGGAAGCGGGGGTGGGACTGGTGAACTACGACGCCTCCGAGGCGGGGCGCGTGGCCGGGCACCGGTCCCAGCGGCTCCGCGAGATCCTGGGGTACGAGGGGCCGGAGGTCCTCATCCACCGGGACAACCTGGTGCTCACGGCGGCGACACCGACCCAATCGGTGGAGTGAGGGTGGGAGCCCGAGGGAAGGCGTGACGTGAACGTGGAAACCCGAACCGAACCAGCCGCAGATGAACTGGCCGAAGATGAACCAGCCGAGGTGGAGATGACGGAACCGGAAGAGAGGATCCCCCCCGAGATGCAGGCCCTGGGGGAGCGGGCGCGGGGCGCGCAGCGGCGACTGGTGAACGCCCCCCACGAGCAGCGCACCCGGGCCCTCCGGAGCGCCGCAGGGGAGCTCAGGTCCCGGGCGGAGGCGATCCTTGCGGCCAACGCCCGGGATGTGGCGGCCGCCGCCGGCGACCAGCGGGGAGAGGCCTTCCTGGATCGGCTCCGCCTCACCCCGGAGCGGGTGGAGGGGATGGCGGCCGGGCTCGAGGCCATCGCCGCCCGCCCCGATCCCCTGGGCGCGGTGGACCAGTCCTGGACCCGGGAGGACGGGATGGCCTTCCAGCGGGTTCGGGTCCCCCTGGGGGTCATCGCCGTCGTCTTCGAGAGCCGACCCAACGTGGCGGCGGATGCCGCGGGGCTCTGCATCGTATCGGGGAACGCGGTGATTCTCCGCGGGGGGAGCGAGAGCCGGGAAAGCGTGGACGGGATCCTGGGCGCGGTGCGGGCGGGGTTGGAGGCGGCGGGCCTCCCCCCCGACGTCGTCACGCAGGTCCCCTCCCAGGACCGGGCGCTGGTGGGGGCCCTCCTCCGCATGACCCATCATGTGGACCTCCTCATCCCCCGGGGGGGACGCTCCCTGGTGGACCGGGTGCAGTCGGAGAGCCGCGTACCGGTGCTGGGCCACCTCATGGGGGTGAACCACACCTACGTCCACGCCGCAGCGGACCCCGGGATGGCCGAGCGGGTGGTGGTGAACGCCAAGATGCGTCGCACCGGGATCTGCGGGGCCACCGAGACCCTGCTGGTGGACGAGGCGGCGGCGGACGCCCTCCTCCCCCGTCTGGGCCGGGCCCTGGATCAGGCCGGCTGCCGTCTCCGGGGGGATCCGGCGGCGGCGCGGATCCTCTCCGGAGAGGGGGTGCCCGTGGAACCGGCGGCCCCGGAGGACTGGGACACGGAATGGCTGGACGCCATCCTGGGGGTCCGGGTAGTCCCCGGGATCGAGGAGGCCCTGGCCCACGTGGATGCCCATGGCACCGGCCACACGGAGGCCATCGTCACCGAGGATTCCGCGGCAGCGGAACGCTTCCTCCGGGACGTGGATGCCGCCATCGTCCTCCACAACGCCTCCACCCAGTTCGCCGACGGCGGGGAGTTCGGCTTCGGGGCCGAGATCGGGATCGCCACCGGGCGGATCCATGCCCGGGGGCCCGTG
>JBJHCB010000173.1:0-5987 GCA_050485805.1 Gemmatimonadota bacterium
CGGCGGGGTGGCTGGACGCCGGGCGGTGGATCCTCTCGGAGCCCCTCTTCCTCCCCCTCACCTTCCTGGCCCTCTGGGCGGCCGATCGGGGGGGGGCGGTCCGGGCCGGGGGCAGAGGGGGAGCGGGAACCCCGACCCGGGTCCCGGCGGGGGGGTGGCTGGCGGTGGCCGGGGCGGCGGCCCTCCTGGCCCTCCTCACCCGCTCTGCGGGACTGCCCCTGGTGTTGGCCCTGGGGGGCGCCCTCCTCCTGGCCCGACACCGGCGGGGGGCGGCCCTCTTCGGCGGGGCGGCGGCGGTGGTGGCGGGGGGATGGGCCCTCCGGGCCCGGCAGGGGGGAGAAGGGGCGTACCAGTCCGAGTTCTGGATGCGGAACCCCTATGAACCCGAGCTGGGGAATCTCGGGGTCTGGGAGCTTCCCCTCCGGGTCTGGGAGAACCTGGGGATCTACCTGGGCGGGGTCCTTCCCGGGGAGTGGTGGCCCGGCGGGGGCGCCGGCCACCTGGTCCTGGGAGTGGGACTCGTGGCGGCGGCGCTGGCGGGGTGGGCCCTCCGCCTCCGGCGGGGCGAGGTGGGGGCGGCGGAGCTCTTCCTCCCCCTCTACGTGGGTCTCATCCTCCTCTGGCCCCCTGTCTGGTCGGGGGACCGGTTTGCCCTTCCCCTCTACCCCCTCCTCCTCCTCTATGCCGGCGAGGCACTGGTGGCCGGAGCGGGCCGAGCCGTGGCCGGAACCCGCCGCGCGGGCCCGGGAGCCGCGGGAGCCGGAAGGGGGCGGTCAGGCGCCGGAGGGGGGCGCCTGGCCCTCCTCGTCACCGCCCCGGCCTTCCTCGGGCTGGCCCTTCCGGCCATCCCCGGGTGGCTGGCCACCGCGGAGGACGCCGCTGCCTGCCGCCGGGTGGCTGAGCCCGACGTCTTCCGCTGTCTCCCCCCTCCCGTGGCGGAGTTCCGGGACGCCGCTGCCTGGAGCGGGGTGAACCTGCCCGGGGACGCGGTGGTCCTGAACCGGAAGCCCCGGATCTTCCGGGTGCTGGGGGGGACCCCGGGACGGATCTTCCCCTTCTCCCGGGACCCGGAGGTCCTCCTGGCCGAAGCCGACGCCCTGGGGGCGCGCTACCTCCTGGTGGGGTACCCGGACGGGGTCACCATGGCGTACCTCCCCGCGGTGGTGCAGGGGCGGCCCGGGGCCTTCTGCGTCGTGGAATCCTGGGGGGAGACCACCACTCTCCTGGGCATCCTTCCCCCTGGGGAACGGGACGGTGGGGCGGTGACCTCCTGCCCTCCGGGGTATGGTCCGGCCCCGGGGAGCGCCGCCGGGATTCCCCGGGTGGAGGACGGGGGCATCCCCCTCCTGGAGGGACGGGGCGGGGGGCCATGAGGCGCCCCGGACCCCCTCAGTCCTCCTCGATCTCCGGGTCTCCCGTGAGGATCCCCAGGGCGATGCCGAAGAGGAGGAAGGCCAGGAAGGGATCGTCCTCGGCGTCCCCCATCTCCAGGAGGACGCTCACCACCGGGAGCTTGGCCACGGGAGAGAGGGTACGGAGGCGGGCGAAGAGCCCGCCCCACGGGGCCAGCAGGTAGTCGGCCATCCCGGCCACGGCGCCCCGCACCAGGGGAGGACCGGGGAGGACCGGGTCCAGGACGGCGGCGTAGAGGATTCCCCGTCCCGCTCCGGCCAGGAGTTCGTCGGCCACCTCCACCGGGACCGGGTCGGCGGCGTCCCGGTCCCCCCGGAGGAGGATCCGCGAGGCCGCCAGGATCCCTGCGGCCCCGGCGCCGGCTGCGGCGCCCCGGACCAGTCGGCGCAGCGTGGGCCGTCGGGCGCGGACCCAGCGTTCCACCGCCGAGGCCAGGGCGCTTCCGGCTGCGGCGGATGCGGCTCCGGAGAGGAGGGGGGAAAGGAGTCCGTCGTCCTGCCGTGTGCGGGAGAAGCGGCGGACCGTGTCTTCCACGGTGGACCGAAGGGAGGATTCGAATCGGGACATGATAGCTCCTTTGAGGTCTCTCAGGGTGTGGCTTCGCAGGGGGTTTGACAAGGTGGGGTCCGGGGGGGAGGGGGCCGGTCCGCAGGCCCCGCGGGGGTTGGCGCGGGGGGTGCTCCCCATGGCCCTTGTCCTCCTGGCCTCCGGCGGGACGGGACCCATGGCCCTCGTGGCCCAGGCCCCTCCCCCCCACCTCCAGTGGTCCACCTTCGATACCCCCCACTTCCAGGTGGTCTTCCATGAAGGCCTGGAGGAGGTGGCTCGACGGGCGGCGGAGCGGGCGGAGCGGGCCCTGGAGGCCCTGGAGGGCTTCGGGGAGGTCCCTCCCCTCCCCATCCAGCTGGTGATCACCGACCACGTGGACCTCTCCAACGGCTTCGCCACCCCCGTCCCCTACCCCCGGATCACCCTCTGGGCCCGTCCCCCCCTGGATGGACCCTCGGCCATCCCCTTCGACGACTGGCTCGAGGTGGTGGTGACCCACGAGGTGGTCCATGTCCTCCACCTGGAGATGACCGGGGGGGTGGGACGGGTGGCCCGCCGCCTCCTGGGACGGCCCCCCTGGGCCTGGCCCTTCTTCCCCGGATTCACCCTCCCCCGGTGGTCCGTGGAGGGGGTGGCGGTCCACGGGGAATCGGCCCACACCGACGGGGGGAGGGGGCACGGGGTCCATCCCGAGGCCGTGGTCCGGGCGGCCGCCCTGGATGGGGGGGTGGAGCGCCTGGACCAGGTGATGGGGCAGTCCCCGGTCTGGCCCGGCGGCGTCCGACCCTACGTCTATGGCGGTCTCTTCCACGAGTGGCTGGCGGAGGAGCATGGGGACGAGGCCCTGGGGGCCTGGTTCCGCCGGCAGGCGGGCCGCCTCAACCCGTACCGCATCGATCGGACGGCCCACGAGGTCTTCGGGGCCTCCCTCCGGGAGCTCCACGCCCGGTGGGTGGAGGAGGTCACCCAGGAGGCCCGGGCCCTGGAGGCGGCGGTCCGGGCGAGGGGGATGGGCCCCCGCCCCGAGCCCCTCACCCGAGAGGCGCGCCAGGCCCTCTACCCCGTCTTCCACCCCGTGGACGGGCGCCTCGCCTTCACCCGGGCGGACGGACGGTCCGAGCCGGTCCTGGTGGAGGCGGCCGGGGTGGAGGAGCTCCGGAACGGCGGGGGGGAAGGGATCCGGGAGCGGAGCCGTCTCCACGCCTCGGCTCCTCCCTCCTGGGGTCCCGACGGATCCCTCTGGATCCCCCAGCTCGAGTTCACCGGCCGCTACCACATCCGGGGGGAGCTCTGGCGGGTGGGGGAGGGGAGGGAGCGGGATCGGCTCGCCCGGGGGGGACGGATCGTGGCCGTGGACGTCCACCCCGGGGGGGAGGGGCTGGTGGCGGTGGTGGAGGCACCCGGGACGAACCGCCTGGTCCTCCTGACCCCGGGCGGTGAGGAGGTTCGGGAGTTGGCTCCCCCGGAGCCCGGGGTGCATTGGGCCCACCCCCGGTGGTCTCCCGACGGGCGGGAGGTCGCCGTGGTCCGCTGGCGGGCCGGGGGGTGGTGGGGCCTGGCGGTCCTGGACGGGGACGGGGAGGGGGAACCCCGGGTGGTGGAGGAGGGACGGGCTCCCCTCACCGGCCCCGCCTGGGGTCCCGGGGGGGAGACCCTGCTCTGGAGCTCGGAGCGCTCGGGGGTGAGGAACCTCTACGGGGTGCAGCGGGGTCCGGGCGCGGCCGGGTTCGGCCCCATGCGGCAGGTGACGGACCTGGTCACCGCAGCCGCCTTCCCCGCCGTCTCTCCCGACGGCCGGGACCTGGTCTTCTCCCACCTCGGCGCAACGGGGTGGGATCTGGCCCGGATCCCCTATGCTCCGGAGGGGTGGTTCGATCCCCTTCCCGAGGATCCAGGCGTGGCCGACCCGGGGAGTGGGGCCATGGCGGAGGGATATGCGGAGGCGTGGCCCGGGGAGGCCCGGCCCTGGTCCCCGGCGTCCACCCTCCGCCCCCGCCACTGGGAGCCCGTGTGGCGGGAGCGGGAGGAGCTGGCCGGCGTGACGGTGCTCCCCACGGCCGTGGGGGTCTCGTCGTGGGCGGTGGACGCCGTGGGACGGAATCGCTGGTCCGGCTGGCTCCTGGCTCCGGTGGGGGATCCGGGCCGACGGTGGGAAGGGGGAGGTGTGTGGAGCTGGGGGGGGCTCGGGAACCCCGTGCTCACCGCGTCGGGCGAGCAGGTGTGGGAGACCCTGGGCGTGCTCCGGGCCCAGGGAGAGGGGGTCCCGGAACGGAACCTCTACGCCGTGGCCCGGGAGCGGTCGGCCGGGGTGGGAGCGCAGCTCGCCCGACCCGGATTCCGGAGGGGGGGCACGGCCTCCGTGGGGATCCGGGGGATCCGTCAGGACCGGTTCCTCCTGGAGGCCGGCGGGGAGGAGGCCCGGGACGTGGCCCTGGTCCGCCCCACCCGGGAGCTGGGGGAGGGGACGCTCATCCTGGGGGCCTCCACGGTCCGGGGCTATCCCTTCTCCGTCTCTCCCCAGGAGGGCCTGGGCGCCACCCTTCGGCTCCGGGGGCGGAGGGACCTGTCGGTGGCCGATTCGCTGCGGGGGGTGGCGGGGCAGGACGCCGGGTACCGGGATGCCGTGGGCGTGGCCCGGGCTTTTCTCCCTCTTCCCACTTCCGGGTTCGCTCCCGCCGTCCTGGCCCTCCGGGCCTCCGGGGGGGTGGCCGCAGGCCCCGGGGCGGGGAGTGGTCACTTTTCCGTGGGGGGGAGCCTCTTCCCCGTCCGGGGCTTCGCGTCGGGGGTCCTGGGTGGCGACCGGGCGTGGGGCGGCACCGGGGAGGTCCGGGTCCCCCTGGCCATCCTGCACCGGGGATGGCGGGCGGCTCCCGTCCACCTGGATCGGCTCTCCGCCGCTGCCTTCGTGGAGGCCGGGGGAGCCCGCTGGACCGGCGGGGCGGGGGGGGACGGGGGCGGGTCCGCCGGGGCCTGGGTGGCGTCCGCCGGGGGGGAGGCGGCGCTCCATCACACCTTCCTCACCCGGGTTCCCACCCTCCTCCGGGGGGGCGTGGCGTGGCGCCTGCAGGGGGGGGAGGGGGCGCGGATCCACGCCGGCCTGGGGTGGTCCTTCTGACCGTCGGCCCCTCACCGATGGGGAGGTGGAGGGGGCGGGCACGATCCCCTTGACCCACTACATGTCGTGGCCTATGATGGGACCCGCCGCTAGATCTTGCGGTCCCCCGGGGTTCTTTCCACAGGGTGCCATTCCACGATGAAGCCCCCTCCCGTCGGGGGCTGCCACCGATTCTCCACCGGCTCACCCCGGTTTTTCCACCGATCTTTCCACACCCCTCCCACGGAGTCCCGCCCATGCCGTCGACCCCGGAAGCCTCCCGTTCCGACGCACCCTGGATCTTCCCCGACCAGGTGCCCGGCGACCTTCCCCGGGCCGAGCTCTCGGACAACGCCCGCCTCGTCCTGGCCCGCCGGTACCTGAAGAAGGACGAGGAGGGGAACCCGACGGAGGAGCCGGAGACCATGTTCTGGCGGGTGGCCCGGGTCATCGCCGAGGAGGATCGGCGGCATGGCGCCTCCGACGCCGCCATCGAGGAGCTGGCCCGGCAGTTCTACCACCTCATGTCCACGGGGAAGTTCGAGCCCAACTCCCCCACCCTCATGAACGCCGGTCGGCCCCTGGGCCAGCTCTCGGCCTGCTTCGTCCTCCCGGTGGACGACGCCCTTTCCAACGGGGAGAGCGGGATCTACGACACCCTGAAGTCCATGGCCCTGGTGCACCAATCGGGGGGAGGGACGGGCTTCTCCTTCTCCCGGCTCCGCTCCACCGGGGACACCGTGCGCTCCACCATGGGGGTGGCGTCGGGGCCGGTCTCCTTCATGAAGCTCTACGACGCCTCCACCGAGGTGGTGAAGCAGGGGGGCACCCGGCGGGGGGCCAACATGGGGATCCTCCGGGTGGACCACTCGGACATCCGTGAGTTCATCACCTGCAAGGACGACACCTCCCAGGTCACCAACTTCAACAT
>JBJHCB010000174.1:0-2182 GCA_050485805.1 Gemmatimonadota bacterium
GGGTGGCCAGGACCAGGTGCCCCGTCTCGGCGATGGTGAGGGCCGCCCCGATGGTCTCCAGGTCCCGCATCTCCCCCACCAGGATCACGTCGGGGTCCTGACGAAGGGCGTACTTCAGCGCCTGGGCGAAGGTGTGGGTGTCCGTCCCCACCTCCCGCTGGTTCACCGTGCAGTGCTTGTGGCTGTGGAGGAACTCGATGGGGTCTTCCACGGTGAGGATGTGGGAGTTCCGCTCCGAGTTGATCTTGTCCAGCATGGCGGCCAGGGTGGTGGACTTCCCCGAGCCGGTGGGCCCCGTCACCAGCACCAACCCCCGCGGGCGCTCCGCCAGCTTCTTCACCACGGGGGGAAGGCCCAGCTCGTCCAGGCTCTTGATCTCGTAGGGGATCTGGCGAAGGGCCAGGGCGATGCACCCCCGCTGCTTGAAGCAGTTGCCCCGGAACCGGGAGAGGTTCTGGATCCCGAAGGAGAAGTCCAGCTCGTCGTCGGTCTCGAATCGCTTCTTCTGCTGCTCCGTGAGGATGGAGTAGGCCAGTGTGAGGGTATCCTTGGGCGTCAGGGTCCGGGGCACCGAGGCATCGGTGAGTTCCCCGTCGATGCGGAGCTTGGGACGCTCTCCCACGGTGAGGTGGAGGTCCGACGCCCCCTTCTGGATCATCTCCTCCAGGAGGGCGCGAATGCTGATGTCGGTGGTCTGGGGTGCCTCGCGGGCGCGGTCCATGGGTCCCTCCAGGGGATCCTCGGGGTTCTGTTCATGTCCCGTCCGATGCCTTCCACCCAGGTATCGGACGGAAGGGGCGTCTACACGACCTCCGCCGTCTCCTTCACCACCTCCTCCAGGGAGGTGATGCCTCGTTCCACCTTCTTGAGGCCGTCCATGCGGAGGGTGAGCATCCCCTCCTCGATGGCGGCCGCCCGGAGCTCGTCCGTCCCCGCCTCCGACATGATGAGCTTCCGGATCCGACCGGAGATGGCCATGACCTCGTAGAGCCCCTGCCGTCCCTTGTAGCCGGACCCGTTGCACCGGTCACACCCCTTTCCCCGGTGGAAGGTCACCCGCTGGGCGAAGTCCTCGGGGATCCGGGCGGAGGTGAGATACTCCTCGGGATAGGTGACCGCCTCCTTGCATCCCCCGCAGATCCGCCGCACCAGGCGCTGGGCGGTGACCAGGGAGAGGGCGGACGCCACGTTGAAGGGCTCGAGCCCCATGTCGATGAGGCGGGTGACGGTGGACGGGGCGTCGTTGGTGTGGAGGGTGGAGAGGACCAGGTGCCCGGTCAGGGCGGCCTTCACGGCAATGCCCCCCGTCTCCAGGTCCCGGATCTCCCCCACCATGATGATGTTGGGATCCTGCCGGAGAAACGCCCTCAGGGCGTTGGCGAAGCTCATCCCGATCTCGGTCCGCACCAGCACCTGGTTGATCCCGTGGATGTTGTACTCCACCGGATCCTCCGCCGTCATGATGTTCACCTCGTCGGTGTTGATCTGGGACAGGGCGGAGTACAGGGTGGTGGTCTTCCCGGACCCGGTGGGCCCCGTGACCAGCACCATCCCGTAGGGCTGGGCGATGGCGTGCATGAAGTCCCGCTCGGCCTTGGGCTCGAAGCCGAACTTTGTCAGGTCCAGGGTCAGATTCCCCCGGTCCAGGATACGCAGCACGATCTTCTCGCCGAAGATCACCGGGAGGGTGGAGACCCGGAAGTCCACCACCTTGTTCTTCAGGCGGAGCTTGATGCGGCCGTCCTGCGGGACCCGCCGCTCGGCGATGTTCAGGTCCGCCAGGATCTTGATCCGGGAAGTGAGGGCCGCCTTCATCTTGAAGGGGGGCTTCATCACCTCCTGCAACGCCCCATCGATCCGGTACCGGACCCGGATCTCCCTCTCGTAGGGCTCGATGTGGATGTCCGATGCCCCCTTGGCCACGGCATCGGAGAGGAGGCCGTTGATGAAGCGGACCACCGGAGCCGCATCGATCTGCTCCTTGAGGGCCGCGACGGAGACCTCCTCCTCGTGGTCCTCCAGCACCTCCACGTCGGCCTCCTGTTCGAAGCTCGGGTAGCCCACCACCAGCTTGAACATGAAGCGGTCCAGCTGGGCCTCGGGCAGCGGGTAGGTGCCCTCCTGCTCGACGGGGTTCTGGGTGGCGATGACGAGGAACGGGTCGGGCAGCGCCCTCGCCGCC
>JBJHCB010000174.1:2192-5933 GCA_050485805.1 Gemmatimonadota bacterium
CCTCCTCCTGGTCCTCCAGCACCTCCACGTCGGCCTCTTCCAGGATGTCGGAGAGGATCTCCTGCATCCGGTCGTCCACCGATTCGTAGTACTTGTCCAGCTCCCTGCGGAGGGAGACCTCGCCCACCAGGACCGGGTCGATCTCGTGACGGGTGACGAACTTGAGGTCGTCGATGGCCCCCAGGTCCGTGGGGTTGGCCATGGCCACGGTGAGGGTGCGCCCCACCCGCCGGAGGGGGAGGGCCAGGTGCTTCGTGGCCACGTCCCCGGGGACCAGCCGGAGGATCCGGGAGTCCACCGTCACCCGGGAGAGATCCACGGCGGGGATCCGGTAGTGACGGGCCAGGGCCCGCACCAGGTCCGGCTCCTCCACGAACCCGAGTTTGACCAGGGCGTGGCCGATCCGGGTCTTGGTGGACCGGGCCTCGGCCAACCCCTTCTGGAGCTGCTCCTCGGTGACGAGGCCTTCCCTGACGAGGAGATCGCCAAGGCGGTCCTGTACGGTGGGAGAGGCCATGGTGGGAGTGGGGATCCTGCGTGGCCGGAATGTAGGGGGAGCCCGGGCCCGGGCCGGCGGGCCAAGGGGGGTGGGCCGAATCCGACCGCACCGGGGCAAAGTAGGGTCGCCCGGGAGGGCAGGTCAAGCTAGGGGGAAACGGACGTTTCCCCCTGATGGCCCGGGTCATGGAAAGTGGAGGCGATCGCGGAAGCGAGCCAGGGTGGCGGGGCCGATCCCCGCCACCCGGAGAAGATCCTCGGGGGTCCGGAAGGGCCCGTTGCGGACCCGGTCCTCCTCGATGCGGGCCGCCAGCGCCGGCCCCACCCCCGGGAGGGATTCGAGCTCCCTCCGGGTGGCCCGGTTCACATCCACCTCATCCCCCGCGCCGGGGGAGGAGGCGCGGCTTCCCGGCCCCGCCCCACCCCCCCGGGGTCCCGCGGCCGGCCCGAGATCCTCGGCCGACACCGCCAGGAAGGGGCGCAGCCTCTCCAGGGTGGCGGGGCCGACCCCTGTCACCCGGACCAGCTCCTCCACCGTCCGGAAGGGGCCCTCCGTCTCCCTGGAATGCACGATCCTACCCGCCAGCGCCGGCCCCACCCCCGGCAGGCGGGCGAGCTCCACCTCCGGGGCCCGGTTGGGATCGATGGTCTCCCCGGGCCCCAAGGGGGTGCGGCTCCGGTCCTGGGCCGCAAGGGCGGTGCGGGTCCCTTCCACCAGGCCGGCGTAGGCGCTGGTGTCCGGGGGCAGGAGCGGTGGGGTGCTCCGGACCTCCCATCCGAACCGGAGGAGGGAGGCCAGGAGGAGGACGGCCACCGCCGTGCCCACGGCCCTGCGCTCGTCGGGATTCATGGGCCCAATCTCGACCCCCTCCCGGGGCGGGCCCATGTCTCATCGGGCCTCCGGCTCAGGGCCCCCCCGGAGCGAAGGGGTCCCGCCCCCGCCGCTCCAGGCGCTCCACCGGCCCCGCCGAGAATTCCATCCGGCCCCAGAGCCCCAGCTGGAACTGGGTGTACCCCGTCCGCATGCCGGTGAAGGACCGGCGATCCACCACCGATACCTGTCCGCCCACGTCCAGCCCGGACAGGACGGTGTCCACGGTGAAGGCCGCCGATCGGTTCACCATGTCCAGGAAGGGGACGCACTGGGCCCGCCCCTCGGCCACCCGGCACTCCGTCACCGCGCTGTACTGTCCCGTCAAGGCGACCCGGAAGGGACCCTCGAGGCGACCCTGGAGCCCCCCCATGCCGGGGGCGAAGCGGGTCTCCACCGTGACGCCATGCTCGTCCTGCTCCCTCCGGGTCCGACCTGTGGGGTCGGTCCCCTCCCCCCGGCCGAAGGTCCCCCGGTACCGGGTGGCGATCCCTCCCGCCCACTCCAGGGAGAGCTCCGAGGGCACCCGCACCTCGTCCCGGGTACGGGCCTGGAGATCCCTCCCCTGCACGTCCCGTCCGTAGTCCACCTCCTCCTGGATCCGCTGGTACCCGGTGGTGAAGGCCACCCTCTGGAGGGCCTCGCCCCAGGCCGCCGGAACCGGGAGGGCCGAGGCCCCGGCCCGGAGGTCGGGCCAGCTCCGGGTCCGGGCGTCCCTCTCCGAGCGGCGGTCCAGGGAGGCCACCCGGCTCCCCTGGAGGTTCATGTTGACGAAGAGGGAGGCGGGGAGCTGGAGCCCGGTCCCGGCGGAGACGTTGGTTCGGTCCACCAGGGTGGTGGCCCGGGCCTCCGAAAGCGTCCCCAGCCCGCCGATCCCGCCCCATCCGAGCTGGAAGCCCAGGTCCGGATCCACCGCCTCCCGGAAGTAGGCGGCTACCACCCCGTCCTGTACGGTGACGCTCACCGGACTCAGGGACCGCACCAGGGGAGCCCAGAGGGAATCGTCGCGACGGGTCCCCTCCCGCTGGACCGATCCTCCCGCCCCCGGCCCCTGGGCCCCCGGGATGGCCGCCGGGGAACTCGCCTCCATCCGGAGCATCCGGGTGAGATCCAGGGTGAGGCCGGCGCGGACGTCCCGGTCCACCCGCACGTCCTGGAGGAGTGCCCCGCCCCCGGGGAGTTCCAGGGGATCCGGTGCCACCAGGCGGGCGCTCCGCTGGGCCCCGAACCGGCTCTGCCCGCTCAGGTCCGTCCGGAACCCCCGGAACGGTTCCGGACGGAGACCGAATCGGGCCGTCAGGTCCCGGTGCACCTCCCACCCCACGTTCTGCCCCAGCAGGCGCCTCCGCTCCGCCTGGACCAGGGTGCGAGCCGCCGGGTCGGGGACCCCCTCCCCGGGATCCAGGAGATCCCGCCGGGACTCCAGCTCCACGTCCAGGGTGAGGGTCCCACCCGGTCGGAACCCCACCCGGGCCCGGGAGTCGAGCCAGCGCTCGGGCGCCGCCTGGGTTCCCCCCGCCGGAACGGGATCCGGCACCGGCTCCCCCTCCGGCACCGGGAGCTCCACGATCTGGTCGAAGCGGGTGATCCGGTAGCTCCGGACACGGTAGATGGACCCCACCCGGACCACCTCCGGAGACCATCGCCAACGGGCGTCGTTCACCCGACGGGCCCAGCCCGGGGGCAGGAAGATCCGGACCACCGGTTCCAGGAAGCCCGGGACCAGCTCCACCGTTCGGGGGGTGGGCCGGACGTCCACCAGGACCTCCCCCTCCACCCCCATGGCGCGGCTCTCGGTGGTGAGGGTCCGCCCGTCGGTACGGGACACCCCGGCCCTCAGCTCCAGCGGACGGAGCAGGGCGTCCAGGACCCCGGATCCGGTGGTGCCGCGCATCCGACTGGCCACCCCCGCCCTGGACTCCCGGAAGCGGTCCGTGCGGAGGTTGAGGAAGCCTCCCCCCCGTAGATCCGTCCCCTCCAGGTAGAAGGGATCCCGGTCCGAGCGGAAGTGGGAGAAGGAGAGGGGAAGGTCCATCCCCCACGATTCGGGGAGATTGCCTCCCAGCTGCAGGCTTCCCGAGAGGTTCAGGACCCCTTCCTGCTGGAAGGTGGCCGACTCCTCCAGGGTCCGGAAGTGGGGGCCGCTCCCTTGGTACCCCAGGCGGAGCTGGAGGAGGTCTCCCCCGTCCAGCTCCAGGGTGACGTGCCGGGCGCCTCCAGGGGTGCGGACCCCTCCCCCCAGACGGAGCTCGTTCACCCAGACCTCGCCGCTGGTGGTCCCCCCCTCCCGGTTCCAGATCCCCATGGAGATCTCCCGGACCGCCGCCAGGTTGGGCGCCCGGGCCCGGTCCCGGAGGACGACGGCGTAGGTG
>JBJHCB010000175.1:0-5930 GCA_050485805.1 Gemmatimonadota bacterium
GTCCTGGGCTGATCCCATGACCAGGGAGTCGGTCCGGTGATCCCCGACCCGGTGGTGGAGGAGGTGCGGGCCCGCGCCGACCTGGTGGAGGTGGTGGGGGAATCGGTGCCGCTCAAGCGATCCGGGAAGGACTGGAAGGGGAAGTGCCCCTTCCACGAGGATCGGACCCCGTCCTTCTACGTGGTTCCCGCCAAGGGGTTCTACACCTGCTTCGGCTGCGGGGCCTCCGGCGACGTGTTCGACTTCGTCATGAAACGGTCCGGGATGGACTTCGTGGAGGCGGTGAAGCAGGTGGGGGCCCGGTTCGGGGTGGAGGTGCGGGAAGTGGGGAGGCAGGAGGAGACGGAGGACCCCCTCCGCTTCCACCATGCGGCCCTGGCCTTCGCCCGGGACCACTTCCGGAAACGGCTTGCGGACCCGGAGGCGGGGAAGACTGCCCGGACCTACCTGGAAGAGCGGGGGATCGACGGGGAGACGGCGGAACGCTTCGGCCTGGGTTTCGCCCCCGACGGGTGGCGGGACCTCCGGGAGGCGGCCGCCGTGCACGGGATCTCCGACGACCTCCTCCTGGAGGTGGGGCTCATCACCACCAGCGACCGGTCGTCGGAGCCCTACGACCGCTTCCGCAACCGGATCATCTTCCCCATCGAGTCCGTGGGCGGGAAGGTGGTGGCCTTCGGGGGGCGGGTCCTGGGAAGGGCTGGGAAGGGGGCTCCCAAGTACCTGAACTCCCCGGAGACCCCGGTTTACCACAAGGGGGAGCACCTGTACGCGCTGGGGTGGAACCGCCATGCCATCCGGAAGGAGGGGGTGGCGCTCGTGGTGGAGGGATACATGGATGTGGTGGCGCTGGCCGCCGGAGGCGTGAACCATGCGGTGGCCACCCTGGGCACCGCCCTCACCCCGGAGCAGGCCCGGCTCCTGGGGCGGTACACCCGGAAGGCGCTCCTCCTCTTCGATTCCGACGAGGCGGGGCTCCGGGCCACCTTCCGGGGGGCCGACGTCCTCCTGGCGGCGGGGATCCACCCCTCGGTGGTGACCCTTCCCCCGGGGGAGGATCCGGACACCGTGGTGCGGAGCGAGGGGGCCGCCGGCCTCCGCCAGTACCTGGACGGCGCCCTGGACGTCCTGGACCGGAAGCTCCAGCTCCTGGACGAAAAGGGGTTCTTCCGGACCATCGACCGGGTGCGGGTGGCCGTGGACAAGCTCCTCCCCACCATCCGGTCGACGGTGGATCCGGCCCTCCGGGACATCTACGTTTCCCGGGTGGCGGAGCGCACGGGCGTGCGCCGGGAGACATTGGAGGAGGAGCTCCGATCGGCCCCTCCCACCGGCCCCGGCGGGGGCGCATCCGGCCCGGCTCCAGGCCACCCGGGGCCGGGCCGGTGGGGGCCTGGCTGGACGGGCGGGGACCCCCGTCCGCCCGGAGGGGGACGTCGGCCGGGAGGGGGACCCACCTCCCGGGGGATCCCCCCCCTCGGTGCGGAGCGGACCCTCCTCCTGGTCCTCCTCCGCGCCCGGGGGTGGATGGACCGGGCGCTGGAGCGGATCGGGCCCCAGGAGTTCCGGGACCCGGTCTGGCGCTCCATCTTCCAGGCGCTGGTGGAGGACCCGGAGCTGGCGGCACCCCCGGAGGCCATGGAGGAGGAGGTGGCCCGGCGCCTGGAGGAGCTGCTGGCCAGTCCGGAGGAGTTGGAGCACACGGAGCGGATCTTCGAGGACTGCCTCCGGTCCCTGCGGGACCGATCCCTCCAGGAACGGCAGGAGACCCTCATGGTCCGCCTCCAGCGGGAGGAGGACCCGGAGGAGCGGAGAGCGCTCCTCCGTTCGATGCAGGACCTCCGGAGGGAGCGCGCCGGCGGGTGACGGGTAGGTCGCCGTGGGCTCCCAGGGGGCCCGAGCACACATCCAGAAAGGACAAGGAATGACGAAGACGACCACGGGGTCCCTCCGGGAGCTCCAGCGAATCGACCAGGAGGTCCGGAGGACGCGGGCCGCCATCGAGGCCTTCGACCCCCGCCTGGCGGAGGTGGAGGAGCCTGCCCTCCGCCTGGAGTCGGAGGTGGGGAAGCAGCGGGAGCGCCTGGACCAGATGAGGGCCGACGCCCGACGCCTCGAACGGGGGGCTGAGGACAAGCGGGCCCGGGCGAAGCGCCTGGACGACCGCCTGAACCAGGTCTCCAACCTCCGGGAGGAGGTGGCGGTCCGCACCGAGCTGGACCTCATCAAGCGCGCCATCGACGCCGACGAACAGGAGGCGCTCCAGCTCCTGGAACAGATCCGACGTTCGGAGCTGGCCCTGGAGGAGCTGGAGGGAGAGGCCCAGACCGCCCGGGACGAGGTGGAGCCGAACCAGGAGGCCATGCTCCGGGAGCGATCGGAGCTCAAGGACCGGATCCAGGAGCTCCAGGGACGCCGGGAGGGACTGATGGAGGCCCTGGGCGGCGCGGAACGCCGGATCTACGAGAGCTTCCACGCCTCCGGCCGGACCGTGGTCGTGGCTGCCCTCACCGAGGATGGGGCCTGTGGAGCCTGCTTCGGGGTGATCCCCCTGCAGCTCCAGAACGAGGTCCGTCGGGGCACCACCCTGCTCCGGTGCGAGGCGTGCGGCGTGATCCTGTCCGCTGAGCCTGAGCCTGAGCCCGAGCCCCAGCCCGACCTGGAGCCGGCGGCAGAGGCCGACGGGGAGGAGGAGCCGCAGGCGGAGCCCACGCCCGCGGCCGAGGACCCGGGGGCGTGACCCGCGACCTCCCCCCGCCCCCGCCTCCCCGCTGGACCCTCCGGGATCCCCCGGACCCCGCCCGGGTGAGGGAGCTGGTGGGGGAGCTTTCCCTTCCCCCGGCCCTCTGCGGCCTCCTGGTGGCCCGGGGGCACGGGGAACCGGAAGCCGCCCGCCGGTTCCTCCGGCCCCGGCTGCAGGACCTCCCGGACCCGGCCACCCTGGTGGACGCCCCCCGGGCCGCCCGTCGCATCCTCCAGGCTGTGGACGGGGGAGAGACCATCCTGGTCCACGGGGACTACGACGTGGACGGGGTCTGTGCGGCGGCGCTCCTCACCCGTTGGCTGAGGCGACTGGGGGGACGGGTGGAACCCTTCGTCCCCCATCGCCTCCGCCACGGGTATGACCTGGGAGAGGCGGGACTCGAGGCCGCCCGCCGGGCCGGGGCCTCCCTCATCGTCACCTGTGACTCCGGGGTCCGGGCCGTGGACGCCGTGCGCCGGGCCCGGGATCTGGGGATGGAGGTCATCGTCACCGACCACCATACCCCCGGCCCCGAGCTTCCCCCCGCGCTGGCGGTGGTGAATCCCAGCCGGCCCGACTGCCCCCACCCGGCGGGAGAGCTCTGTGGAGCCGGGGTGGTGTTCCAGCTTGCCCGTCTCCTGGCCCGGGAGCGGGGCATCCCCGAGTCCGAGCTCCATCCCCACCTGGACCTGGTGGCCCTGGCCACGGTGGCGGATCTGGTCCCCCTCACCGGGGCGAACCGGGTCCTGGTCCGCTTCGGGCTCCGCTACCTGGCCCACACCCGGAAGGAGGGGCTCCGGGCCCTCATGACCGCCGCCGGGATCCCGGATCCCGGGGACCGTCTGGACGCGGGACACGTGGGCTTCGTCCTGGCCCCCCGGATCAACGCCGTGGGACGGATGGGCGACGCGGGCGATGCCCTCCGCCTCCTCCTCACCGACGACCGGGGGGAGGCCGGGGCCCTGGCCGCCCGCCTGGAGGAGGAGAACCACCGACGGAGGGCGGAGGACCAGCGCACCCTGGAGGAGGCGCTGGAGCTCCTGGCCCGGGACTGGGAGCCCGGACGGGACCTGGGGGTGGTGCTGGCCCGGGAGGGATGGCACCCCGGCGTCATCGGGATCGTGGCCTCCCGGGTGGTGGACCGGATCCATCGGCCGGTGGTGATGGTGGCCCTGGAGGGGGAGAGGGGTCGGGGGAGCGCTCGCTCCATCCCCGACGTCCACCTCCACGACGCGGTGGAGCGGTGCCGCGAGCATCTGGTGCGCTTCGGCGGGCACCGGCAGGCGGCGGGGATGGATCTCGAGGCCGGGAGCCTTCCCGCCTTCCGCCGCGCGTTCAACGATGCGGTGCGGGACCAGCTCGCAGCCACGCCCCCCGTACCGGTGCTCCGCGTGGACGCCGAGCTCCCCCTGGAGGAGGCCACCGACGAGCTCCATCACTGGCTGGGGTACCTGGGCCCCTTCGGCATGGGCAACGCCCGTCCGGTCTTCCTCACCCGGAGCGTCCCCCTGGCCGGACCCCCTCGGGTGGTGGGGCGGGACCACCTGAAACTCCGCCTGGGGAATGGACGGGGGGGGCTCGACGCCATCGGCTTCGGGCTGGCCGGACGGATCCCGCCGGATCGGGTGGGAGACCGGGCGGACCTGGCCTTCCAGCTCCGGGAGAACGAATACCGGGGCCGCCGGACCCTCCAGGCCCGGCTCCTGGATCTGCGTCCAACCCAGGGCGGCCCCCCCCGGTGAGGATCATCGCCGGGACATGGGGAGGTCGTCGCATCGCCGCCCCCTCCGGCCGCGATGTCCGCCCCACCACGGACCGGGTCCGGGAAGCCTGGATGTCCATGCTCTCCTCCCGGGTTCCCGGGGCCCGGGTCCTGGACCTCTTCGCCGGCTCCGGGGCCCTGGGGCTGGAGGCCCTCTCCCGGGGGGCCGCCCTGGCCGTCTTCGTGGAACGGTCCCGGCCGGCGCTGAAGGTCCTCCGGGCCAACATCCAGGTCCTGGAGGCCGGGGACCGGGCCCGCGTCCGCCCCCGGGACGTCTTCGCCTTCCTGGAGGGCGTGGCGCCCCTGGCGTTCGACCTGGCCCTGGCCGATCCTCCGTATGGCCAGGGGCACGCCACCCGTCTCGTGGAGCACTACCTCCGGGAGCCCTTCGCCCGGGAGCTCTGGGTGGAGCACGGCGCCCGGGACTCCCTCCCCGACCTTCCCGCCCTCCGACAACGGAGGTACGGGGACACCATCCTCACCCACCTCGAGGCCCCACCATGAGCCGCTCCCGCGAGATCGTGGCCCTCTACCCCGGATCCTTCGACCCCGTCACCCTGGGGCACGAGGACATCGCCCGCCGGACCCTCCGGGTGGCCGACCGTCTCATCGTGGCGGTGGCGGGAACCGCCACCCAGGCGAAGCGTCCCGCCTTCACCCTGGAGGAGCGTGTGGAGATGCTGCAGGAAGTCTTCGTCGACGAGCCCCGGATCGAGTGCGTCTCGTTCCAGGGGCTCCTGGTGCGCTTCCTCCGGGAGTCGGAGGCGGACTTCGTGGTCCGTGGTCTCCGGGCCGTCTCGGACTTCGAGTACGAGTTCCAGATGGCCCAGATGAACCGGGAGATGGACCCGGAGACGGAGTTCATCTTCCTCACCCCCGATGCCCACCTCTCTTTCCTTTCCGCCTCGCTGGTCCGGGAGGTGGCACGCCTGGGGGGGGACGTCTCCCCCTTCGTGTCCCCCTCCGTCCTGGCCCGGATGCAGCGTCGCTTCGGGGAGGGGGAGGGGTGACCTTCCTGGAGGGGGTTCGCCGCAGGGCCCGGGATCGGCCGCGCCGGGTGGTCCTGCCCGAGGGGGAGGATCCCCGGACCCTGGCGGCGGTGGCGGAGATCCAGGCCGAGGGACTCCTGACGCCCATCCTCCTGGGGGACCCCGAGGCCATCCGGGACGGCCTCCGCCGGGAGGGAGGGGACGCTGGAGCGGTGGAGGTCCGGGACCCCCGCTCCATGCGGGACGCCGGGAAGTACGTCACCCGCCTGGTGGAACGGCGGCGGGCCCGGGGACTCACGGAGACCCAGGCCCTGGAGCGGGTCCGGGAACCCCTCTTCCGGGGCGCCCTCATGGTGGCCCTGGGGGAGGCGGACGGGTCGGTGGCGGGGGCCGTCCACTCCACCGGAGACGTCCTCCGGGCGGCCCTCTGGTGCGT